>JAUPLE010000440.1 GCA_030837085.1 Acidobacteriota bacterium
GGATGAACTTTTAGCGGCAGGAATAGATTACGCCAGGGACAATGGGTATGCATGGGCAGGATTAGATGGCGACGATTTTGAAACTTGACATTGGTGATATTGTAAACATTGATTTGAATCCGGTAAGAGGAGAGGAAAAAAATAAGATCAGGCCGTGTATTATTCTACAAAACCAGATTACTCCCCTGAGATTGGTGACTGTTTTGCCGATCACGGACGACAATGGAAGGCGAAATAGTCTTTTTTTTTGTCCCATCCCGGATTTTAAAAAAGCCGGATTGACCAAACCCTCAGTTGTGGATTGTTATCAAATCCGCACCGTTTCTGTAGATCGTATTTTATATAATAAATTAGGGAATGCCCGCGAAATCATCGATGAAATAAAGTCGAGACTGGCAAATATTCTTGAAATATCAATAGATCATGTACTCTGAATGGGTTTATTGAAATGGCGTTTCCAAACCGGAAGTATTTAAAAAACTTTGGTTCAAAGGAGGTTTGATGAATGCAGTGGCTGAAGGTATCATTGAAAAGGGAATTGTAAGGCGGAAAAGGGAAGTGGAAGTTCCGAATGTAAAAACTGCCGACGCTATCGGTAAAATTAGTACCCAAGGAGGATTGTGGTTTCAGTACACGAAATCTGCCAGGATGGGATTTGGTTTCGGGCGGATTTGTTGCCAAACACGGGAGAATATTTTCACTATTCAACAAACACTAAATGTGTACGGAGAAAGATTTTAAGGAGATATTATGGCGGATGATATAAAAATTATAGAACAGATCGAAAAACAGATCGGGGAAAAATTAGCTCCCCTCCCGCTTAAGAATATAAGGAAATTGGAGAATAATGGCTTTACCCTGGATAATGCCGGTCAGATACAGAGATTAAACCTGAATGGCACAAAAGTTAAAGACATTTCCTTTCTAAGCAAATTAGGTGGATTAACTCATCTTTCATTGGAAAATAATCAAATAACGGACCTCACTCCATTGCGGGAACTGATGAACCTGACTAATCTCAATTTAAAGAAGAATCAGATCACAGACCTCACGCCCCTGCGGGAATTGAAGAATTTGACAGTGCTTAATTTACATGAAAATGAAATCACGGACATCACGCCTCTTCGGGACATGGCAAAACTTGAAGAACTTTACTTAAGTAAAAATAAAATCATGAAACTCACGGTGCTCTCTTTCTTTAAAAATTTGAAAAAGCTTGGCCTGGGTGACTGCCAGATAGCCGACCCTGCTTTAACACATTTGAGCACTTTGACGAATTTGGAAACACTTGCCTTATATGAAAATCAAATCACGGACATCACTCCGTTAAGGGAATTGAAAAATTTAAAAGTGTTGGATGTAAGAAGGAATCGCATCGAAAAACTTCCACCCGAAATCATTACCTGGTGGCCCAATTTGGAAATAAAGTGGGAAGATAATTTTATTCCAGGTTTGATTCTCCTCGGTAATCCCCTTATTGATCACCCTGTCGAAATCGTTAAACAAGGGAAAGCTGACGTTAAGAACTATTTTAACATTACCCCTAAGTTTGAGATCGATATTTTTATCAGTTACTGTCACTACGACAATGCGGCTCCCCCAGATGAAAAGGGCCGGGTGGATCGTTTCCATGAGCGTCTTGAAAGCTTGCTGGTGACACGCTTCGGTCATAAAAAAGTTTCGATATGGCGCGATAAAAAACTTCATGGAAGTACGTTTTTCGATAAACGAATTCAAGAACAAATTCACAAGTCGGCCCTTTTTTTCGCGCTCCTGTCTTCCAATTATCTCAACTCTGATTACTGCCTCAAAGAATTAGAATGGTTTCACCAGGAAGCGGAAAAAAGCCGGTGTGGTTTAAGTATTAATAATGAAAGTCGTATTTTTAATGTGCTGCTAAGAAATATCCCTCATTCCCAATGGCCGGAAAAATTACAAGGGACCAGCGGTTTCTCTATGCATGATCAAAATGAAGATAGTGGAAATCTGGGGGATTTCCTAGATTACCACGATCCACAATATAATAAAAAACTTCGTCCCATCGTGGATGCTGTGGAAAAAATCCTTAATTTTTTTGGTTCTTTCTCACTTTGAAGATTGGCATTCTCTTTTGCCAATGCAACGATCCATCGAGCTATTATACCCATCCCTCGAAATATTAATTTAACCCTTTAAGCTCCGGGATCAATCCTTTAGGGGGTGCATTAATTAAAAAAAAGGAAGGTATCATACCTTTAGAGATTGATTTCGATCCCACAAAGGATCAATATATGCTCAATCGACTATGAAATGTAAGCGGGTAGGATTAATATATAGGCCGGGAGGCTTGCGGGAGAAAAGAGAAAAAATCTGTAATATTCAATATAATCAGGATCAATGGACAAAAACCGTCCACCACAAAAAATTAAAGGGAGCTATCGGTCGCATTTCTGTATTGAGGAATTCCGGCGTTTTGCTGAAATCGATCGCGTCGTAAATTGCGGGAAATAACAATCCCAACAAATCTTTGAAGAATTTCTCGATAATTTCTTTCCAGGCCGAATCTTCTTTTTTTTCGTCTTCTACCGGTTTTAACTTTCTTCTATAACAGTTTCCTTGAACTCATCATCGTTTTAATTATAGACCATTTTCTCTGATTTTTCAAACAATCGTGAAAACGAGCATAAGGGGATTTGTCGCCAGGCAAAAGATCCTTTCATAATGTCAGAACCGCGGATGACGTAGATGAGTATGATTTCGCTGATTAAAAAAAAGCGGTAACTGGCTTGCTCCATAAAAGTGATGAGACGCCAGGTAAATGAACTTATAGCCTGAAAAGTTCTTTAAAGGAATTCCAAATAACTGAAGGATTTCCTTGCTTGGCGCGTAACTTTGGCTTTTTATGGCATACTATTAATCTCACTTAAGGGGATTTCATTGGCTGGCACGTAATTTGGGCTAGGGTTTTGTATGAAACTAACTTTCACTGTGAAACTTCCACCATTATCGCCTACATACCCATCGTTAATACCTAGAAAAAGTGTTCCTGGCCCATTTACGTCTACCGTAGCATATGTGCCTACAAAAAAGAGAGCGTTTACAGGGATGCCGACGGGCGCCAATGCTTTTGTACCATCGACTGCGGCGAAACCATTGATTTTTACGGTTGATGCAGGAACAAACGCCCCAATCAGCGCATTAAGGTTTGGAACAGTCCCAGCCATAGTACCTACAACTTCTTGTAGAGGCATTTGGTCCCACGGTGCAAGTACATAGGTTGCACCATTTGGACCGGCGTTAACGCCGCCACTATCAGTAATAGTACCGCTTATATAGGAAATTATAATTGTTCCCTTAGCATATACTTTAAGCGCCGGGATAAGAGGTACATAACCAACTGGCGGATTACCAAAACCACCTGTTGCATTCCCTGGAACAACGACAGTTGCCGCACTCACGATTATTGTTCCGGTTGCTAAAAACGCTAACAGAAAACTAAAAAACACAATCTTGTTTTTCATTATTTTTCCTCCTCCTTGATTCTCCATTAAAAAATGGGGAATCACTTTTTATACTGTAAGTGGTTATCTAGCCACTATATATAATATTAATATAATCCCCGGTAAAAAGGTAAAGTTTTATAAAACTTTACCATTTTTTCCCTGGGACTGGTGATTGAAAAAGTTGGGAGATTTTTTGATTGCCCCCTATCCTCCACTTGCAAAAAGTCGGACCTGAAAATAGTGGAATCTTTTTGAACGGCCTCGATTTCAAAAACAATGGCCCACAGATTAAACGGATTAACACAGATGGGAGAGATTTTTCCCCCCACGAAACAATTTAGCGGAAATCCTCAAAATGAGAACCTTAATCGTCAAAATTGATTGGTCTCGCGGAACAATTTAGCGGAAATCCTCAAATTGGATGCGGAAATCGGCAAAACGGGTTACCGGAGCCGAGGATCGGCGTAGATTGCAGCGATGAAGCGGAAGGGATTACGCCTTATGTCTACAGCCTGGATGCATTCGACGGTGAATTTAGGTCTAACGGGATAATTGACAAACGAAAACCTAATCCGTGTAAAACAGTATCTAATGTATTTAATTTGGGATTCCCGTGCTTTGAAAGTGAGCGATAAAGATGTTGCCTGTTAAGGTTTGTTTTTTTTGCCAATTCCCCAATACCACCCTGGGTTTCGGCTACTGTGCGCAGGGCAAGCAAAAAGGCCTCAACATCATTATCTTTTTCATATTCTTCCAGGGCAGTATTTAAGTATGCGATAGCTTCTTCTTTATCATTTAGTTTTTCTTTTAAATAATCTCTAAACTCTCTCATTTTCTAGACTCCTTATAATTTTTCCAGAAAGACAAAGCTTTAACGATGTCTTTGGACTGGGTTTTCTTATCTCCACCAATAAGTAGAATAACAATTGTGTCGCCATCCTCACCATAGTATATTCTATACCCAGGGCCGAAGTGTAATCGCAATTCAAATACACCACTTTCAATGGCGTGATGGTCTCCGGGGTTTCCTGTTTGAAGGCGATCGAGCCTGGTATATATCCTACTCCTGGTTTTTGAGTCTTTTATTGACTCTAGCCAATCAATAAAAGGCTCATTACCATTCTTATCCTGAAAAATTTTCAAAGTTTTTGTGTTCACGATTTTATTGTAGCTTATAAGCGACATTTTTTCAAGTGGAAATTATGACAATTTTTTATTATTGGAATAAATCGATTTTGAAGGGGGATTTGTCGCCAGGCAAAAGATTCCTGTCCGTGTTGCCGTTTCGTCCGTGTAAGTCGCCTGTCTGTGGCGACCCTGAAAGGGAAGATTTTTTTAAGAACAGGGGCATAAACGTCAAGCGATTTATCCGTCATTTTTACTATTTCATCGGGACATTCATGCCATTGGTCGAAATTTCGTTTTCTTCAAACCTTTTTTATTCTATAATTAAATCGTCAAAGTAACGTGTAACGTGTAACGTTAAATGGAGATAAAAATGACAGATATACTAAACGGAAAAGATTTGAAGAAAACGTACCTGATGGGAAAAACCGAGGTCCAGGCCCTTCGAGGTATAGACGTCGAGGTACACCGGGGAGAATTCGTGGTCTTTGCCGGTCCTTCGGGGTCGGGGAAAACGACCCTCCTTAACCTCTGCGGCCTGATCGACACCATCGACTCAGGTTCCCTGCTTTTCGAAGGGGAAGATATGTCCTCCACCCCGGAAAGGAAACTGGTGGAAATCCGCAAAAACAAGATCGGATTCATTTTTCAAAATTTCAACCTGGCCCCGGTCTGGTCCGCTTATGAAAACGTGGAATTCCCCCTCATGCTGTTAAAGTACCCGGCAGCCAAAAGAAAAGAATTGGTCAAGAAGTACCTGGAACGGGTGGGGATATGGGAACGGCGACACCACAAACCGTCCCAATTGTCGGGGGGCGAACAGCAGCGGGTAGCCATCGCCCGCGCCCTGGTTAAACAACCTCGCCTGGTAATTGCCGACGAGCCCACCGCCAACCTGGACTCCCATAATACCGCCGAAATCATCCGGCTGATGAACCAACTGAATAGCGAGGAAGGTTTAACTTTCTTGATCGCCTCGCATGATCCCCTGGTTATCCAGGCAGCACAACGCGTAATGTACATGCGCGACGGCAAAGCAGACGGCCATGACCGCGTCCTTACAGACGCCGCCTAAGGAGGAAACCTATGACACTGAAACTTTCATTGAAAAACGTTATGCGCAATAAACGCAGAACTCTTATTACTACAGCGGTTATTTCCGTGGGCGTATCCATGCTGCTGCTGGCCCTGGCTTATACGAACTATGTGGATTGGGGCGTCAGGGAAAGTATTATCCACAGCTCAACCGGTCATTTCCAGGTGCTGACCCGCGACCTGGCCCAAAAAGAAGAAGAGAAAATTCTTCAATTCGGCATTGAAAACTGGCAGGATTTAGCGGGAAAGATATCCCAGCTTCCAAACGTGAAAATAGTCTGCCCGCGGATTAATTTTTCCGGTCTCGGCTCCACCGGCGATAAGTCCACCGGCATCCTGGTCCAGGCCGTTGAACCGGAAAAAGAATTGATCCTGGGCGCCGAATTCATCGACCGGGACGCTTATAATTTACTAAAAGCCGAACCGGAGGGGATATTGCTGGGCCCGGCCCTGGCTAAATTGCTAAACGTGAAAGCCGGCGATATGATTACCATCATGACCACCACCAGCGACGGCGCCCTCAATGCCGGGGATTATAAAATGGTCGGCACCTTAAGCACCGGCGTAGAAGAAATGGATAAACGGTTTGCTTTGCTCTCGATTCCATCGGCCAAAGCGCTGTTGGTCTCTGAGAAAGTGGAACGGCTGGCAGTTGGCTTGAACGAAACAACCGATCTCCCGGCGGCCATGAATGCCGCCCAATCGATTCTCCCTTCCCACATGGTTATGAAATTGTGGAACGAAGTTAACGCCGATTACGAGAAGATACTCAATTTCTTTTTCCAGATGATTGTTTTTCTTCTACCGGTATTGATGATTATCGTGTGGTTTTCCACCATGAACACAGTTTTGATGTCGGTCATGGAACGGTCGGCGGAATTGGCTACGTTTCGCGCCATGGGGACGTCCCGGTTCCGGATGTTCCGTATGCTCTTTTCCGAAGGCGTATGGATCGGAATCATCGGGGTAGTTATTGGGTTTATCCTGGAAATCATTTTCGCCGCTTTAATCAACCAGGCGCAGATCATGCTGCCCCCACCGCCGGGCAATACGGTGGGTTATGCGCTCCAGGTTAGAAATACACCCGGCATCTTTATGTTTGTGGGTTTTTTGACCATCCTGGTAGTCAGTTTATCGACGGTGCTTCCGGCCCGGCGTATTTTCCGGCTCAGCATTGTAAAAGCCATTAGAGGACAATAGCTATGCCTCCGGCGGCCAGAAACCCTTTTGAAAACCATCACGGATGGACAGGTTCCTGGACTTCCAAAAACTTTTGA
>JAUPLE010000441.1 GCA_030837085.1 Acidobacteriota bacterium
AACTTCCGCTTGTAAGCGGTAATCATCGGGTTTCAAGTACATATCGGCGTTCACCTGGGCTTTAAACTGTTTTTCCTGGGTGTAGACCAGGATGGGCGAAATGGAAGAAGGTCTTGCGCTTTTTCCTCCGCTCATCCGGAAGATGTAGCTTCCCGCGGCGCCGTAAGCCAGGCGGGTTTCCGGTGTGTAATACAAAATGGGGGCGCCGATTACGCGGTCTTTGGTTTTTTCTTCAACGGGTTGAGCGCTTAACTTTTTTTCCACTGTCTTTGTGTCGCCCTTCACCTCGTCCTTTGTTTCATCCTCCGCGGAGATTACAACAAAAAAGCACACGACTATTAACATTAACAAAACAATTTTTTTTATCATTGAACTTCCTACTTCCTAATTTTTTTCATTGTACCATAAGTTGTCCTCCCAGTCAAGAAAGGCATCTTCTTATAATAAATCAAAAGCTTTAGGAAGTCCGTAACGGCGAAACCCTTTTTCGAAAGGGTTTCTGGTGGCCGAAGGCATAAATAGTTCACTGGAACTGGCGCGGGATTGTTTCTTGCCACTGCTTCTCCTTGATGAACTTGCCATTTTCCCACAATCGCCGCGTAAAGATCACCTGGAAATTTGTTTCATCCGACTCGATTGATACCGACGTTTTCAGGGTAATCGTCCTGTCCTTTAATTTGATGATTCGTTCTGATTCCCCTAAGAATCCGGACTGGGCGGGTTTTTCATTATTGGTTCGATATGTAGTGCTGTCTGATATAAAATGCTCTGTACCCTTAACATCAAGCCGCTGTTCCGCCTGCCATTCAAACGTTGTGGTATTGTTCAGCAAGTCATGAATGACCCTGTTTTGGTATGGCCATCCTTTGCTTTGCAGCTCTTTGGCATCCGGTCTTTGCTCACGGGGTTCCGATGGGCGGAATACGGGAACCCGGGGCGCCTGGTAAGGGATTTCCGGCAATTGGAGTTGGGTATTCTCTTTACCCAGGAACAATTGCGTTGTCATGGCATAAGGCGTCGGCCAGATCATGGGAAAAAGTGAATTGGTTACGGTAAGGCGGATACGATGCCCGGGTAAAAAAGTCCAGGTAGTGAAATGGAGATCGAAGCTTAACTCATATGTCTCCCCAGGGATTAAGTATTTCGGTTCCAGGCGGGAGTCCCGCTGGGTTCCATTTATGACTGCCCCGGTGACCAGGGATACCCTGCCGTCCGGATGAACATCCTCCAGGCTGGCAATCCAATGGGCCATGGGCGCATCCGCGGAAACTGCCAGGCGCACCCTGGGAAACCCGATGATTTCCATTTCTTTTTCCAGTATATCGCTGTCATAGACAAGACTCCCGGCATCGGCCGGCCGCATATCTCCCGTGGTTTCCCCCCACCAAAAACCCAATGGATAGCCAAACCCCGGTACATATTTAAGAGTATCCGAATGATTTTCCCCTGTCTTTTGCAGTAAACGGTTATCTTTGGCGGGGAAAAAAGTTCTCCAGTGAGTACTGGCTATTGGCCACTCTTCACAGCGGAAAGCCCCGGGGGTCATTTTCAAACCCGCATCCGGGGGATGATTGCCGCGAACAAAGACGGTAAACCGGGGTTCAGCCATAATTCCGGTATCCACGCCTTTTAGCCAATAGTCCCACCAGCGGACCATTTGACAGCGCCATTCGTAATTGGGCCCGGGTTCGCCGTCATCCGGCCAGGCGTGATTGTAAGGGCCGATTTCCGCTTTCAGTGGGATTTTCATGTTTTCCAGCATGCGCGGGATACTGTCCCGGTAGCCATCCAATAGTCCGCCTAATAAGAAGGTCGGGATATTAATGGCGTCATAATTCCAGCGCAGGGATTTTTTCCGCCAAAAATCGCCGTCTCTTTGGTTTTTTTTATAAACCAGGAACCAGGGATAGGCATTAAAGCGGTTTTCAAAGTAATCTTCGTCCAGGAGGTAGTCCGGGGACCTGGGCAGGCCCAGGTCCGTATCGATAGATAACTCATACGGATCGACATGAAAAGCGCCGTCAATGAAATGAACATCGTCATGATACAAATCATCGCTGGAGCAGCTCGCCATAATGGCTTTCAAAGCAGGTGGGCGCCGCATTGCAACTTGCAAGGCATTAAACCCGCTCCAGGAAATTCCCCACATCCCGATTTTTCCCGTGCTCCACGGCGCCTTTGCCAATTGCGCAATGATCTCCAACGCATCGTTTATTTCTTCATCCGAATATTCCCGGGGCGGGACTTTCCCTTCGGATGAACCGGCGCCCCGGATATCCACCTTGGCAATCACATATCCCTGCCGGGCAAAATATGAATAAAGGGGATAGTCCCGCATATAAAAATAATCATCCTTGCGATAGGGTAAGTATTCGAACAGGACGGGAAAGCGCGCTCCCTTTTTTTGGGGCGTTGGGACAAAATAAGTGACTGAGAGTTTGACGCCGTCTTTCATGGTGAGCCAATCGTATTGGATTTTGAAATCATAAGCGGGCGGCGATACGGGATGTGGATCCGAATTGGCATTAGCGGCGGCGGCTGCGGGGATTAAAAACAGCGCCAGTAAAAAAACACTGATAGGGATTTTAACAGGACAGCTTATGAATGATAACAAGTAATTTCGTTTCATTTCATTAGCTCCTGGGAGACGAATTTTTCAACTTCCGGCGGTAATTGAGACATAAAGTCCCTGAGGTTCCGGGCGAGGAGGGGGACTTCCGATTCATCCAGGGCATAGAACGTGACGGTGTCGCGGACGCAAACCACATTATTGGGGATACGCCATTGGCCGACTTTTATCCAACTTTGGGGCAAATCGCTGTCAATTCCCACTAACCGGAAAAATTGATCATAAACCACTGCTACACGCGCTCCTGATTTCCGGGCGACGAGGACAATGTTCTCCGCGGTAAAAGTTTTATGCAAC
>JAUPLE010000442.1 GCA_030837085.1 Acidobacteriota bacterium
ATAAATTGGCCGCCCTGGTTTTTGACGAAAAGATAATTAAAAAGAGCGGTGCGCACGCCGCCGATATGTAAGTGGCCGGTAGGGGAAGGGGCAAATCGTACTCTCATGTTACTACTCGTTATCTTCTTCGATTTCTACATCCACATCTGTATCTTCAACTTCTGTTTCTTCCACGGGGGGTTCGGCATCGATGGTGTCGATGATGTCAATGGTGTCGGTAATGTCAGCGTCGGCGTCGGCGTCCGGGTCGCCGTTTCCATTCTGGGCCCGCACTTTTTCCAGTGAAACCAACTTATCATCTTCTTTAAGATTGATAATCTTGACTCCCTGGGTAGCCCTTCCCTGGGCGCGGATTTTAGAGGAACTCTGTTTGATAAGCTTACCCTGCATGGAAGATAAAATGATTTCCGAATCGTCGTCCAGGGTCACGAGTCCGATAACTTTTCCCAGTCGTTCATTTATTTTAATATTGATTAAGCCTTTACCGCCCCTGGCTTGCAGGCGGTAGAGGGAGAGTTCGGATTTTTTCCCGATGCCGTTTTCAGTGACGGTTAAGATATATTTATGCTCCGGGGTAATAATATCGGCGCCCACCACGAAATCGCCTTTATCCAGGCGAATGCCGATGACACCGCGGGCGGTCCTGCCGATTTCCCTGATCTCCCGTTCATTGAATTTGATGGCTTTGCCAAGGCTGGTGCCCAGGATGATTTCGTTTTCTCCGCTTGTGATCTGGGCCTCGATCAACGAATCGCCTTCTCGTACGTCGGCGGCAATGATGCCGTTGGCCCTGGGCCTGGAAAAGGCGGAGAGGTCGGTCTTTTTGACATATCCCTGCCGGGAAAAGAGCATGATATACTTATCGGCGGAAAACTCTTTGACATTGATAATGGAACAAATCTTTTCGTCTTCGGTAATGCCGATCAACCGGCTGATGGGTTTGCCCCTGCTGGCCGGCTCGCCTTCGGGGATATCGTATACTTTTTCCCAGAACATGCGGCCTTTTTCGGTAAAAACCAGGATATAATCGTGGGCCGAAGCGACAAACACACGGGAAATGACATCCTCATCTTTCAGGCTGAGGCCTTTCCTGCCGGTGGTGCCGCGGTTCTGCGTCTTGTAGGTGCTGAGGGTGGTGCGGTTGATATACCCTTTCTGGGTAAACAGGATCACGAAATCTTCATCCTTAATCAGGTCTTCCTTATCAATATCGTTTAATTCTTCCTGGATAATGACGGTTCTTCGTTCATCGCCGAACTGCTGGCTAACGCTTTGCAATTCTTCCTTGATTACGCCCAGTATCATGCGTTCACTGGCCAGGAGTTCTTTTAAATAACTGATTAATTTCAGTAATTCGACATATTCAGCTTCCAGTTTATCGATTTCCAGGCCGGTTAAGCGGTACAACTGCATTTCCAATATGGCGTCGGTCTGGACGGCGGTTAACGGCAACTGGGCCATTAAATTGGTCTTCGCCTCCGCCCTGTTTTGCGAACCCCTGATGATTTTGATAACCAGGTCCAGGTTTTGAAGGGCAATCTTTAGTCCTTCGATAATATGGGCTCTTTTTTCGGCCTTATCCAGGTCAAAGAGGGACCTGCGCCGGATGATTTCTTTCCGGTGCCCCAGGAAATGGTTGAAATACTCTTTAAGATTGAATTGTTTGGGTTGATTGTTGGCAATAGCCAGTAAATTGATGGAAAAAGTGGTTTGCAGTTGTGTGTATTTGAACAAGCTGTTGACCACCACTTCGGGGATTTCATCCCGTTTGAGTTCGATGGCGATGCGCATGCCTTCACGGTCGGATTCGTCGCGCAAATCGGAGATGGCGGTTATTTTTTTGATTTTTACGTAATGGGCAATGGTTTCCAGAATTTTCGATTTGTTCACCTGGTAGGGGATTTCATCGATGATTATTTTTTCCCTGCCTTTTTTATCGGTTTCGATATGGTATTTTGCCCGGACGATAATGGTGCCCCTGCCGGTTTCATAGGCCCTACGCAGTGAATCCTGGCCGTAAATAAAACCACCGGTGGGGAAATCGGGTCCCTTGAGGATATCCACCAGGTCGGAAATAGGCGCTTCCCGGTTATCCACGAAATAGATAAACGCCGCGATCAATTCTTTTAAATTATGGGGCGGGACGGAAGTGGCCATGCCCACGGCAATGCCGGAACTTCCATTAAGCAGCAGCATGGGCAGTAAAGAGGGAAATATAACCGGTTCTTCCAGGGAGCCGTCATAGTTGGGCTGGTAATCGACGGTATTTTTTTCGAGATCGGTCAACAACTGGTTAGAGATTTTTGCCAGGCGAACTTCGGTGTACCTCATGGCCGCCGGGGGATCGCCGTCGATGGAGCCGAAATTTCCCTGGCCGTCTACCAGGGGATAACGCAGGGAAAAATCCTGCGCCATGCGCACCAGGGTATCGTAAACCGCGGCGTCGCCGTGGGGATGATACTTACCGATCACATCACCCACGATGCGGGCCGACTTTTTATAGGGCTGGTTATAGTGGGTCCCGGTCTGGTGCAGGGAAAAAAGGGTGCGCCGGTGCACGGGCTTGAGCCCGTCGCGGATGTCCGGGATGGCCCTTCCTATAATGACGCTCATGGAGTAGTCAAGATAGGAGGACTGCATTTCGTTTTCTATGGAAACGGGTTCTATTTTACCGGGAAACTTTATGGCTTCATTCTGCTCGCCGTCAGCGCCGGTGTTTTCCGTATTTTCTATTTCATCACCAGGGTCTTGATCGGTTTCATCAAACTCTTTTTCCTTGTCCATTATTTGTCCTTATTGCACTGTAAATTTAAATGTCGAGGTTCCTGACATTCAGTGCGTTCTCCAGGATAAAATCCTTTCGCTTTGTAGAATCGCTTCCCATCAAGGTATCGAATATTATTTCACTTTTCTGATCGTCATTGATATCGACCTTTAACAGGGTCCTATTTTGGGGATCCATGGTGGTCTCCCACAACTGGATAGGGTTCATCTCTCCGAGACCTTTATATCTCTGGATATACAGGCCTTTTTTGACTTTTTCAAACAACAGGGTGACCAATTCATTCCGGGTGGGGGCTTCGAATTCTTCATTGCCGATACGAACGGTATAAGGGGGGGCGGGATATGTTTTCAATTTTTCGTGGGCCTCGTTGACTTTCGAAAATAACGGCCCGGTCAGGTAATCCCAGTTGATGGAACGATGTTGGATCATGCCGTTGAACTCGTACTCGATATCCAGGGTATAGGTATCATACTCTTCATCGAATTGCCGGGTGACGGAACGGCAGCATTCTATTGTCCGGATCAGTTCGGCAATCCGTTCGGTCTCTTGCTCATCCTTAAAGGTTTCTTCGTCGCGAATCCATTCCACCAGCCGGGTGGTCAACGCCCGGGGCATGCCTCTTTTTTCGATGCGGTCGATAAAGGAATCCCTGGTATTGATCAACTGGATAAATTTTTTGAGTTTCGCGCCCTCTAAAAACTCCTTCTTATCTCCATTTAAGTATACCACGGCGTCTTCGCCGATTTTTTCCAGTAAATAATTCTCCTGGTCTTTTTCATTTTTCAGGTAAGTGCTGGATTTTCCTTTTCTGACCATGAAAAGGGGAGGTTGGGCCAGGTAAAGATGCCCTCTTTCGATAATGGCGCGCATGTTCCTGAAAAAGAAGGTCATCAAGAGCGTCCGGATGTGCGACCCGTCGACGTCGGCGTCGGTCATGATAATGATTTTATGATATCTCAATTTTTCGATATCGAAACTTTCTTCGCCGATTCCCACGCCCAGGGCGGCAATAATGGTTTTGATTTCGAGGTTTTCCAGCATCCTTGAAGCGGAGGCTTTTTCGACGTTGAGGATTTTGCCCCTGAGGGGCAGGATGGCCTGGAAGCGGCGGTCGCGGCCCTGTTTGGCGGAGCCGCCGGCGGAATCGCCCTCTACTACGAAAATCTCGCTGTTCTTTGGATCCCGGGACTGGCAGTCGGCCAGTTTTCCCGGCAGGGTGGTGTTTTCCAGTAAATTGGATTTTCTTACCAGGTCTTTGGCTTTGCGGGAGGCCTCCCTGGCCTGGGCCGCCAGCAGCGACTTGCCGATGACTGCCTTTGCCACCGCTATATTTTCTTCGAAAAACTCCATTAATTTATCGTTGACAAATGTTTCGACAAAGCCTTTTACATCGGAATTTCCAAGTTTGGCTTTGGTCTGCCCTTCAAACTGGGGCTCCCTGATACGAACGGAAAGAATTGCCACCAATCCTTCGCGGGCGTCCTCGCCGGAAAAACTTCCTTTGAAATCTTTCTTCAGGTTATTGGCCTGGGCAAAAGCATTAATGGTGCGGGTCAGGGCCCCCTTGAACCCGGTAAGATGGGTGCCCCCTTCGATGGTATTGATGTTATTGACAAAAGAGAGCATCACTTCATTAAAGGAATCGATGTATTGAAAGGCCAACTCGATTTCGCAATCTTCCTTCCGGGTTACTAAATAGATGGGGTTTTCGTGGACCTTTTGTTTGCTCCCGCAAAGGTAAGATACGTATTCGACAATACCACCGTCGTAGCGGAATGTTTCTTTGGGATCTTCGTCCTTCCGTTCATCGGTGAGGGTAATGGTCAGGCCGCGGTTTAAAAAAGCCAGTTCTTTCAAGCGCTTGGACAGGATACTGTAATCGTATTCCGTGGTTTCGAAGATTTCTTCGTCCGGCCAGAAAGTGACCTTGGTGCCCCGTTTGTTGGTTTTTCCTATTTGTTTAAACTCGGTCACGGGTTTACCGGTTTCATAACGCTGGTGGAAGATATGGCCGTCTCTTTTTATTTCCAGTTCAAGGGTCGAAGAGAGGGCGTTGACGACGGAAACGCCGACGCCGTGAAGTCCGCCCGAGACTTTATAGGAATTCCTATCGAACTTACCGCCGGCATGGAGGATGGTCATTACTACTTCGGCGGCGGGCCTTCCTTCTTCTTTATGAAAATCCACGGGTATGCCACGGCCGTCATCGATAACGGTAATGGAGTTATCGAAATGAATGATGACGTCGATATTGGTACAATACCCGGCCATGGCTTCATCGATGGAATTGTCCACGACTTCATAGACCAGGTGGTGGAGCCCTGTGGAGCCGGTGCTGCCGATATACATGGCGGGACGGACCCGGACGGCTTCGAGTCCTTCCAGTACTTTTATACTTTCGGCGGTATAATCGGAATCTATTTTTTGAATTTTCTCTATATTTTCATCCGGGAGTTCCGCAATGGAATTTGATTGGTCAGACACTTTTTAATTCTCCTTTTTTAATTCGATTAAATGGTCGAAACGGTCGTTCTTATTTACCGAGGTGGCAATTACCTGCAAATCGGGATAGTTCTCCATCAAAAAATCGATGTTTCTATCATCGATGGCGGTATCGAAATCATCCACCAGGAAGACGGGATATTCGTTTTTTAAACGCTTAAACAACTGGATAAAGGCAATATACAACATTAACAGGTTAATCTTTTTCTCACCGGAGGAATAAAACTTTAAATCCTTCCGGTTCAACCTTATATGGAAATGATCCAGGTGGGGTCCCCGCAGCGACCGTTTTTGTATAATTTCCGACTGCTGAAGTTTTTCCAGTTGATTTAAAAGTAAACCCTGGGAGATATCTGTAATGGAGGAAATATGGGTGAAAGAAGGACTATAGTTTATGGCCAGGTCCTTTTCGAATTTATTTTTGATTTCCGTATTAAGCATCTCTATAAATTTCATCCTTGTACCAACTATTTTTTCAGACATTTCAGCGAGTATTTTATTCCAACTGGGAATCTCATCCAGGTTTTGCTTTTTCTTTAACAGGTAATTTTTCTGTTTTAGAGCCTTATTATAACTCAAAAGGTAGTGTATGTAAAGAGCGTCGATGCCGAATATAAAACGGTCAATTAGCTTCCGTATATGGGTTTTACTTTCGATATAGAGGTTATAGTTGGACGAAGAAAAAAGCAGGGGGTATAAATAACGGTTGATTTCAAAAATATTACTTTTCTTTTCGTTCAAAAACAGGTTAAATTTCCCTTTTTGGGTTTCGTAATAGGAGTTGATGAGGTTTTCATGTTGGGGGAGAGGCAGACATTGGGGATCTGCGCCAGAATTAACTGTACAGAGTTGTATTGAAAAGTAATCCGAACTATCATTGACAATCTCTGATTTTTTAACATTCAAGAAGGATTTACCAAAACCGGGAAGGAAAATGGCTTCAAGGATAGATGTTTTCCCGGCGCCGTTGAGGCCGTGGATCAGG
>JAUPLE010000443.1 GCA_030837085.1 Acidobacteriota bacterium
AACCGACCTCCGCACCGAAATAGATGGAATGAATGGGAATCGTATTATCGGTAATGGTCGGATGAGCGCTGATATTGACCAACGAACCGGAGCCGCCGCAATCTTCCGGGGGAACCGCGATCACAAACGGGCGTATATTTTGCAAACCGTCGCTGAACAGGACAATGGCTTTGGCCGGGGCAAAAGGACTGGCTGACACGATGCCGTCAATACCTTTCTTGGCCCTCAAGAGTCCCTGGCCGATCGGGGTGCAGCCATGCGCTTCCTGATCGTTAATGGCATTGGCAATCGTCACCCGATCGCCTAACCCGGCAATCGCATGCATGGTCGAAATTTCCGCCGTGTCCCCTAATGTCGCGGTGTGAGAAGCGTTATCCGTACCGGTATAGGTCGTGGTAAAATTTGTATTATCGGGATTACCCGTGGCAAATCCATAGACCCCCAGGTACTGATTGTTCTCAATAAGGAATACAAAGAGCTGCGCTTTTTCTTTAGCCACAGCCAGCTTGGTATTGGGTCCGGTAAAGAGACTGGCCATGCTTCCCGAGAGGTCCATGGAAAAACCGATATGGGCCTCGCGTTTAATCGAAGTCAGGTCGTAAATGCTGTAGGCAATGTCATTGGAGCTATCGTCGTCATAGCCCCAATTTAATTTTGCCTTGATGATGAATTTAACCGGGAACTTGGTACCGGCTGGCGCCATTTGCCAGCAGACCGGGTAACTTTGTTCGTGGGTGCCGTTCACTGCCAGGGCGCCCGGCGCGGTCGGTATGGTCATCGGGTAATCGCCGATGTGGGTCCAGGCTGTGGCGGGGTTGTCCACCACGGCGGGATCGCCGCTTGCAGTGTAATAAAAAGAAACGCTTACCGGTTCGGCTAGTGGGCTGTTGGGGCATGCATAACCGCCGCTGTTGTTCATGAATTTCGAATAAACCGGCGTATAGAAAGTATATGCCCCGGGGGCGCTTTCATAAAAGAAAAAGCGGGGCATATCGTCCGGCGGCGTTACCGACCATGAATATCCGACGCGAATATCCTGCGAGCGGTACGTCGATGGGTCCCAGGGTATAATCCCCAAATCATAGTCGAAACCAGGAACCTTTGAGCAATCAATGCCCACGGCTACCGGGAAGGGAACCGGCGGGCCCGGGCAGATCAATGGATCAACTCCCAGCACCGGTAAAACCCACCACATTAAAACTAGACAGACTCCTACACTTAAAAATTTTGATTTCATCTTACCTCCTTGTTATGTTGAATACCTGTTTATTTTATCGATTATAGGTTGATTTTTCCCTCCCTATAATTTCTAAAATTTCCAGTATTTTTCATTTTTCCTTTTATATGTTGTCGTTGTTTTGTACTTTATTCCCTTTATTTTTAGAGAATAAATAATAAATTGCCGAGCCGATAAAAGCAGCCGCTAAAACACCGGTAATAACCAGCCATAATGTTTTGGAATATTTATATATAGGCACTGAAACCGTATAAAAAGCAGCGGTGGCCCCTGTTGAAATTAACAAGGCTACGGGGGCGGTTTTCCCTTTCGGTTCATCCTGGCCCACGGTGACATTAACGGGGGGATTGCTGGTTCCATCCGCGGCAATAGTACGGGCTGTCGATTTTTCCTTGAGATTTCCAAAGGCCAGGGTCCATACGTCGGCCCTTGTGCCTGGGCTTGTTTCGTTTTTCTCGACGGCGATGTCGTATGGATTAGAAGAATCAATGGCCAGGAAGACCGGGGTCTCCATCGAAAAAGCATCGGCTCGGACATGAAGCGCCTCCGAGGGCGCCATGCTGACCGGTTTCGTCCCGCTGCCGATAGCCACGTCAGTGGTGGATGAATTGCTGACCGCGGTAATCGACCGGTCGGCTTTCCAGAATTTGACGGTGCCACCCTTAAGCAGCTTGTTTTTAATAATAACAGAATAACTCATCGTTAACCTCCAATAATTTTTTATTTTAGGACTATATTATGGCATAAAAAAAAAGAGAAGGTTATAACGGACGTTTCAAAATAAGATAAAAATCGTTCCAAAATACATAAACAGGCGGATTTGGAATCCGCCCCTACGTTATTTGAATTCCTGACCTAATCGCCTTTGACTTGACATTTTTCCCCCAAGCCTTTATAATCCCATCATGATTATAAAAGAGTTATTTTCAAGTCAAATATCTGCCAACTCGAAGATATTATCAACATCAGCCCTGATGTTAAATTATACTATATTTGATCGGAGCAAAGTGAACTGATTATGCAGCAGCAGAATATTTTTGGAGACAGGAACTATAAGCAGAAATTAACCAATTTCAGCATCGATACGATTGCAGACCTGGAAGGCAAAAAAAGAATAATTGAAAGCTATATTAGGACTCTTGAGAGTGGGAGAATTGAAAGAGCCAAAGAAGAAGCCATCCAGGCCGACTTTTTAAACAAATTTTTCGGCGATATCCTGGGATACGATTACAACGACCCGAACCTCTGGAACCTCGAAAAGGAATATAAATCAGTGACTGATGGCACTAAGGCCGACGGCGCGTTAGGCTTCTTTTCAATGGCAGACAATGCAATAAACGCTGATGTCCGCGCTATCGTGGAATTGAAAGACGCTTTAACAGACCTAGACAAAGCGCAAAACCGTTTGGGCGATAAAAGAACCCCGGTTGAACAGGCTTTCTCTTATTCATCGAAAGCCGGTGGACGATGTAAATGGGTCATCGTTTCCAACTTCAAGGAAATCAGGCTGTATCATGCTTCTGACCAAAGCCGGTACGAAAATTTCATGGTCCCGGAGCTTTTAAACCCGGATAATCTTAAACGATTTTTCTTTATGCTGCAAAAGGAGCGCCTCATTTCACAAAAGGGCGAATCCCTTCTCGATAGCCTTTACCGTGAACGGTTGGAGTTTGAGCAAACCATTTCAAGACAGTTTTACAGCCAGTATAAAGCAATGCGCGTCGAATTATTCGAACATTTAAAGTCGAATAATCCCGGCAAGGAACCGCTTCTGCTAATAGCGAAGACCCAGAAATTATTGGACCGGTTTATTTTCGTTTGTTTTTGCGAAGATGCCAACCACCTGCCCGCTTATACGTTAAGGAGAATAAAAGACATTTTAACCACTGCCTTTGATTTTGAGCCGGACAAGCTGTGGCGGCAGTTCAAAGGATTATTCCACAGCATCGACATCGGGAATCCACCCCTGGAAATCACCAAATTCGACGGTGGTTTATTCGCTAAAGATGATGAACTGGATTCACTGACAATAAAGGATAGTATACTTTTAAAGCTGATCGATTTTTCCAATTTCGATTTTGCCAGCGATTTAAACGTCAATATTCTTGGTCATATTTTCGAGCAGTCGCTTACCGATATCGAGGAAATGAAAGCTCAAATAGGCAATGGTAAAAAATTATCCGGCGCTGAGAAGGTCGAAATCCGCAAAAATGGCAAACGGAAGAAAGAAGGTATTTTCTATACGCCTGAATATATTACCCGGTACATTGTCAGGGAAGCCATCGGCGCCTGGCTGGAAGACCGGAAACGTGAATTGGGGTTTTACAACCTGCCGGAATTAACTGGGGATGATGTTAATTCGATAAAGCGGGTTCGCCGTAAGAGTAAAAAAGACGGCAAAATGTATGAAGTCCTGGAATACAATAAAGCCATAGAACAACACATTGCTTTTTGGGAAGCGTACAAGGAGCGATTGCGGAACATAAAAGTACTGGACCCCGCTTGTGGTTCCGGCGCTTTTCTCAACCAGGCTTTCGATTATTTGTACAGCGAAGGCCGCAAAGTGAATGACGAAATCAGCCGTTTGAATCTTGGCCAACGTGAAATATTCGAACTGGACCGTCATATTCTAACCAATAACATCTATGGCGTTGATCTCAACCCCGAATCGGTCGAAATCACAAAGCTTTCGTTGTGGCTTAAAACCGCCAGCAAAGGCAAGGAATTAACCGCTCTTGATGAGAATATAAAATGCGGCAATAGTTTGATTGATGATGCGGCGGTGGCTGGGGAAAGGGCGTTTGAGTGGGTGAAGGAATTTGTGGAGATTATGACCATAGGTGGATTTGATGTAATAATTGGGAATCCGCCTTATGTCTTTGCCAGGGAAAAAATAAATGAAACCGAAAAAAACTATTATATGCAAAACTATATAACGGCACAATACCAGGTTAATACGTACATCCTGTTTATCGAACGGGCCTTTAATTTGTTAAAGGATAAAGGCTATTTTGGTTTCATCGTTCCAAATGCCTGGCTAATGGTTAGTTCAGCCAAAAAACTCAGGGAAATGCTCCTAAACAAAGCCAGGATTTGTGAAATCGTCAATCTAGCCGGGTATTCCTTTGAAGGCGTTAATGTGGAAACAATCATTATCAATGCCCAAAAAGAAGCAGTACTTTCAAATATATTAACTGTAAAGTTAAGCAGAAGCTATGATTTTGTTTTCTCACATACCCGGAACCAGGAAGAATTTTTAAAGAATGAAGGTTTCGAGTTCAAAGTCTTTTCCGATGACAGCAGCGACAGGATAATTGAAAAAGTGAAGCACCGCTCCATTATTTTAGACGAGGTAGCATCCGTAAAGGCCGGGTTAAAAGCCTATGAATCAGGAAAAGGCAATCCAGCGCAAACCCCATCAGATGTTAAAAATAGACCTTTCGATTTTAAGAGTAAGATCGATGACAATACATTTCCCTACCTGGAAGGAAGGGATGTAAATAGATACTTCATTAAATGGTCCGGAGGTTATTTAAAATACGGGGAACATTTGGCAGCCCCCCGTTCATTCGATATTTTTTCCAATAAGAAAATAATAATCAGGGAAATAACCGGATCGTATCCAAAATCTATAAATGCAACTTATAGTGAAGATGTTTTGCTCTTTAATATGAGTAATATTGCCGTTATTGAAAAACACGGTTCCCGGGTCTCCCTGAAATACATCCTGGGCATTTTGAACAGCAGCTTAATGTCTTATTATTTTATGAAGAATACTCCTAAAGCCGTTCGGCAAATGTTTCCAAAAATCATATTGCAAGATTTGCGACAGTTTCCCATTCGAATTGCTGAGAATCAACAGCCGCTTATCGAAAAAGTCGAATCAATGTTGGCTGAAAACAATAGACTGCATACGACTGCAAATGGATTAATCCAGTTGCTTCAGAGCAAATGGCCAAATCTGAGTATTACCGGCAAGCTTTCCGATTGGTATACCCTATCATTTGAAGAGTTCCGCAATGAACTTGAAAAGCAGAAAATAAAACTCTCGTTATCCGAACAATCCGAATGGCTGCAATACTTTAACGAACAAAAACAAAAGACCGAAACCATCCAATCCTTAATCGCGAAAACCAATAACGAAATCGATAAGATGGTCTATCAATTATACCAATTTACAGATGAAGAAATCAGGATAGTTGAACAAAGCTGATAACCTCATTAATAGTGAATCTTGAGCTAAAAATCACCAATGCTAACCTGGGACGGGATAAGGTCAATTTGGAAAGTGGATCAGGCTGGAGAAAATGGATAAAATTAACTATATGAAACCTAAACCAAATCAGTTGACGCACTGAGCACACTCTGGAAAGAGGTGAGCACACTCTGGGAACAGGTGAGCATACCATGGGAACAGGTGAGCATACTCTGGGAAGAAGTGAGCACACCATGGGAACAGGTGAGCACACTCTGGGAACAGGTGAGCACACTCTGGGAACAGGTGAGCATACTCTGGGAAGAAGTGAGCACACCATGGGAACAGGTGAGCACACTCTGGGAACAGGTGAGCACACCCTGGGAACAGGTGAGCACAGTTTGGAAAGTAGTGAGCACACTCTGGAAAGCAGTGAGCACACTTTGGGAACAGGTGAGCATACCCTGGAAAGATGTGAGCAAACTCTTTTAAGCGCTGAGGAAATGTTGAGCGGATAAGAGATAGGCGCAAAAACCAGGCGGCAAACAAAGGAGACTATCCTGGCCCCGCTGAACTGGTGGAAGCTGACCCAGTTGAAAAATAATCGGAAGGCAACCGGTGAAATTTCTCTTTGAAACATTTGGTGAAATATGCCCGGCTGTTAAAACCGACTTCAAACGCCACCTCGGTTATTGACCCGAAATTACTTTTTAATAATAGTGCGGCCTTTTTAAGACGACAAGTCCGAATAAAATCCGTGGGGGGTTCGCCGGTTAACGCCAGTATCTTCCGGTAAAGGGTGGTTCGACTCATATAAAGCCGCTTACTCAAGTCTTCTACATTAAGATCAGGATTCGCCAGGTTCTTCTCAATCACCTGCTGCAAATCATCGAGGAACTCCCGGTCAAGTTTGGAAACACCCATATTAGAAGGCTGTAAAACCATCTCCCGGTTGACATTGAGTTGCAACTGACGGCGCAATTCGACAAGGTTCTTAATACGGGCGCACAAGAGCCTGGTATTAAACGGCTTGGTAATATAATCATCCGCACCGGTTTCAAAACCCTG
>JAUPLE010000444.1 GCA_030837085.1 Acidobacteriota bacterium
CGTTGGCGGTCAACCTTTACCGGATGGGAGTGGATACCCACCGGGTTTCGATGAAGAGTTTCAACGCTCGACCTGAGCGCGGCGCATCCCCTCTTCCTGGACTTACCTGGCGCCACAAAATTAGAATTGCTGGTTATCTCCCGCAGGACTTGACATGAATGATCTAGTTAAGTATACTTTAACTATGTTAAACAGTATTTCTGAATTGCTCAATAAGATTCGTCTTGGAGAAGACAGCTATCTTGAACTGAAAGAAATGCGATTCTCCGGGGAAAAAATATCGGGACCTGGGCGGGACGATTTTGCCGACGAATTAGCTGCTTTCGCTAACAGCCACGGCGGCGTCTGTGTGCTGGGCGTGACTGATAAACCACGGGAGATACTCGGTATTCCATTGGATCGGCTCGATGGGGTTGAATCGTTTGTGCGTGCAATTTGTATAGATTCCATCAGGCCTCCTCTTACGCCCACAATTGAACGGCTCCTTCTTCCTTCTACCGCCGGTGAGGAATTTCCGGTCATTAAGATTGAAATCCATCGCAGTCTTTTTGTCCATCAAAGTCCCGGGGGATACTTCCACCGTGTGGGAAGTTCAAAGCGACAAATGCCACCCGATTATCTCGCCCGGCTTTTTCAACAGCGCAGCCAGGCGCGGCTTATCCGTTTCGATGAGCAGGTTATACCGCAGGCGAATCTTGATGATCTAAAAGAAAACCTCTGGCAACGATTTACCTCTCATCGTACTTTGGGCCCACGTGAAGACATGCTGGCAAAGCTGGGTATGACGCGTAAAGATGAAGACGGCGTCATCCGGCCAACCGTAGCCGGTGTTCTGATGGGAACGGAAGACCCACGAAACTGGCTTCCAAATGCATATATCCAGGCGGTTGCCTATCGGGGTACTGAAATCCGTACAGATAACGACGCCATTTACCAGCTCGACGCCGAAGATTTGACGGGTCCGCTGGATGCCCAGGTTATGGCGGCATGTACATTTGTTCGGAAGAATATGCGCATTGGCGCGCGTAAGAGAGAAGGAAGGATGGATATTCCACAATACGACATGGTAGCTGTTTTCGAGGCAGTAGTAAACGCCGCGGCACATCGGGATTATTCCGTCTATGGCTCGAAGATCAGGTTAAGAATGTTTGATGACCGCCTGGAACTCTATTCTCCAGGTACTATTCCAAATACCATGACAGTAGACAGTCTACCTTATCGGCAATCTGCACGAAACGAAACAATTACCAGCCTACTGGCGCGCTGCCCGGTCCCTGCGCGGGATAATTTATTATTGAGCCATCGTACATATATGATGGACAAACGCGGTGAAGGAGTACCCATCATTTTGCAACGCAGCCAGGAGCTAAGCGGACAAGCTCCTGAATACCGGTTGATCGATGATGCGGAACTCCTACTTACGATATATGCGGCAGGGTCCGATAAGAAAATAGAAATTAAAAATGAAAAATGAAAAACGCAAAATGAAAAATGGAAAAACTGCCCGAAGGGCGCCGTCTCCATTTTTACTTTTTCATTTTTCGTTTTTAATTTTTACTTTTAATTCTCCCGGAGATTCTTTTAGATATCTTTACAAACAGATTCTTTAGAATCATCGCTTCCTCGCCGCCCATCAGCAGTGATAGTCCAACTACGATTGACATATAAATAAAGCCCATAATTCCAATGATTAAAACCGCATGGATATGTTTGTCGGGATTAAGGGGTAAACCGGGATAGCGAAACAGCAGTGAAACAATGATAACTCCCACCAGCACCGCGACCGAGGCTTTGACAGTAGTAATAACGAAAGACCGAATTCTTAAATCTTCCTTTCGTCCATACTTGCGAATATAATCAAGCAGCATAATAAGAAAGATGAGCCAGAAACAAAACACCGAAGCAATCGCAATCCCTGGGCCGCCCATTTTTCTACGACATATCTCGTATATTAAAAAGGAGAGAACCGTGCAAATAGAAGAAACCACCATGGGGCGAAGGGTATTTTTCCTGGCATAGTAACCGTTCACCAGGATCTGCAGCGCCGCAAAAGCAGGGACAGCGAAAATCATATGGCGCAATAACTCCGAGGTATAAATATTATTTGCCAGTGTAAACGCGCCCCGGTAAAATAATAACGTGGTTATCGGACGCGCCAATAAAAAAATTCCCCCGGTCATAACAAATGAAAGAAATATCACCCCCCGCATGGTATGACTTAATGTACTGGAAAACTCCCCGGTTTTCCCCAATTGCCATAATTGGGAAAGGTAAGTAAGCGATACCTGTCCTGCCGCTTGTCCTACCAGCGCAATCGGGACCAGCATCACTGTACGGCTGTAATTCAAACAAGTAATGGTTCCCTCCGGAATCCCGCTTTTAGCGCCGAAAAAACGGAGGTAAAACTGGTCCACTGTCAAGAGAGAAACGCCGATCATTAGAGGTAAACTTAGCCGGATGAATTCCCTTAAATCAGGGGCTTTAAAATCAAAGGACAATTTGTAGTCAATTGTTTTCCCGGCCAGTAGATAACATATAAAAAAAGGTCCGAAGAAGGCGCCCACCAGGACGCCAACGCTGAGGCCCCCGATGCCGATGACGCCGCCCAGGGCTACGCCGCCAAGGATAATGCCCAGGTTATAAATAATGGGCCCCCAGGCATTGCCCCTGAAATCTCCCCGCGCTCGCAAGGTAGCATTGATTAACCCACCAATTATAAAAAATGCCTGGGCCGGGAGTATGATCCGCGTTAAACTAACCATTTGGCGAAATTTGGGCGCGTTATTAGTGAATTCCGGGAATAATAACGCCGAAAACCACGGCGCTAAAAAGATCGAAATAATGGCTAATAGGGTGATGATAATAGTGATAGGCGTAAATACAGCCGCAAAAACCTCCTGGCCTTGTTTGTTGATCCGGGGAGGGACGCCGTCGTCGATATAATTTGAGAGCATAGGGATAAGAACGATACTGAATGCCCCACCCGCCAGCATATAATTCAGGGCATCCGGGATAAGAAAAGAAGCATTATAAACATCCGTGATCCCTTTCGCGCCGAATCTCCAGGAAATCACCATCTCCCGGATCAACCCTAGGAAACGACTGACAAAATACGCCGCCGCTATTAATCCCGTACCCGCAATAATGTTCTTCATTTTTCCGGTCATCCTGTCATTCCTTAGCCGATATTTTCATTCGCTTTCATCATTCATCATTCATCATTCACCATTCTAATTCAGACCATGATTATACCACATTCCCTACCGGTTTCCTAAAAAAAAGTCGGTCCCGAAAGATAAATCGGGAACCTTCTAAACACTTTATAATTCTTGATTTAGGAGGAAAATGAGCCCGATTTATAAAGAAGGGCGACTTTTTTTTCTTTTAGATATATAATAAAGAATATGAATATCAAATCCAATATCTTAACTGAAAGGAGGCATTCAAATGATAGATGTTTCTATTAAAAAAAGGAATTTTTACCGGGCTTTCTTGGTTTTAATCGCCGCTGCTGTATTCTGCTGGTTATTAATCCCTGCGACCGCTTCCGGTAATGATGCTGAGCAGGATACCATAACCCACAAAGTATCCGTGGATGTGATGCTGGTCCCCATATTCGTGGTAAGCCCGGAAGGGAATCCGGTCTATGACCTCAAAAAAGAAGAGTTCGAACTCTATGCCAACGGAACCCCGATCGAAATCTCTGAATTTGTCCAATTCAATTTTGAAAATCAGCAAGAAGTTACTGAAGAGGTCCCGGTTAAAGCCCGGGAAATGCACGCGAAACAACCGGCGCGGGCCGTATTTATCGTTATAGATTCTGTCTTTAACAGTTTTTTCGGTTATAGGCGCTCCAAGGAGATTGCCGACAATATTATTAAAAATGGTTCGCCGGGAGATATGTTTATCGTGATGGAAAATAGGGCCGGCGGCGGTCTCCGGCATATTGCCGGTCCGGATGAAAATAAAGATAATATCATCAAAGAAATCGATAAATTAAAATTACCATCGGGTAATTGGGACAAGAATTTGAATCTTACCAGAGAATGGAATATCCTGGCTGATACCAATTTCTACGATCCACAAGAAATATCGGCCCAACTGGAAAATCTTACCAATAAAAGCCGGTACCTGGAACAAAACGCGTACAAAAACCAGGTTCAACATTTCAGTGACTTCCTGGTACAATTCAAATATGCGCTTAAGACAATCACCCGGCCCAAAGTTGTTTTCTTAATCTCCGAAGGAATAGACAAAGCCGCGTTTCGAATCCTTCAAGAACCTGAAAGAGTTGCTACTTACGATAAATCAACCTCAGCCTTAACCAGGGGAGAAGTTGGCGTGGATAAAAGGAAAGATTTCCAGGATTCACGGCTCTTTAAAGACCTTATGCAAGTGGTAAAAGCCATGAACGAAGGGGGCAGTGTTCTCTATACCATTAATCCCGGGCGAATCCGCGAAGATGAAGAAGCCTCGGGTGAGATGAGTTTGAAGTTCATGGCCAATGAAAGCGGCGGGCAGTACATTGCCGGCGTTGATACCACGAAGATTATTACAAAGGTAAAGACCACCACCGCGGCTTATTATGAACTGGCCTTTGCCCCAACCCCAGATATGACCAGAGAGATCAATATCGAAGTAAAATGCAAACGACCGGGTCTCAAAGTGAACTCCTTTCGGAAAACTGAAAGAACCAAACCCTATTACCGCATGGACATAGTGGAAAAGAAACTGTTTGCCCTCAACACCGTGACCGGAGGAAGTTGGAGCCGCATCGTGGGAAAAGTGGTTAGAATAAAATATCGCAGCCTCAGGGATGAAAAACAGGGCAATGAAATTATTTCGCTCCTGGAAATACCGCTGCCGCCCAAAATGAAAGGCCGTGAACTCGATCTGTTTTATGTCCAAATCGATCCCCAAACCGGGAAAACGAATATCGAACTACTCACACAAACCCTGAAAGACCGGGCCAATATCATCGTCAGGAAAAAGGAAAATAAAAAAGATTTCTTTGTTATCATCGAACCCGTATTCACCTATTGTATTTACAACCAGGTCTAAGGTTTTTTACATTGAAAAGACCGGGCGGATATGTTAAAATGTTCTTCTGTGAGGATTAATAATGAAAAACAATAGAGTATTACTCATATCGATTTTAGGTTTGTTGTTTATCTGCATCGGCCTGCAAATGGAAAGCGAAGTCAAAGTTTCCCAGTTGGCATCCATATACCGGAAATGGTTCCAGGAGGAGGTGGCTTACATTATCACTCCCAACGAGCGTAAAGTATTCCTGCAGTTGGATACCGACAGGGAAAGAGATATGTTCATCGAAACCTTTTGGAAGCAGAGAGACCCCAATCCCAATACCCCGGAAAATGAATTTAAGATAGAGCATGTAAAGCGTTTCAAGTATGCCAATGAGACACTGGGTAAGGGGACGCCCTCTCCCGGGTGGCGAACCGACATGGGGCGAATTTATATCATCCTGGGCGAGCCCAAAACCATCGAACGGTATGAAAGTATGACCGAGGTATATCCCACCATCGTCTGGTTTTACCAGGGATTTGGCAAATACGGCCTGCCCGACGCCTTTAGCGTTGTTTTTTTTAAGCAGGATGGCGCAGGCGATTACATATTGTACAGCCCACTGCTCCATGGACCACAAAAGCTATTGGTAAACTACACCGGCGATGTGAATGATTATTTACTGGCATATAATGAAATGGCCCGCGTTAATCCCACCCTGGCAAGAGTATCCCTATCCCTAATCGAAGGTGATGCGAATATTGGCGCTGCGGCGAGGCCCTCTATTGTTTCCGATCTCCTGGTTCAAAAACAAATACCCGAAGTCCCGGCCAGGGCAGTTAATGACGAATATGCCGCCAAACTCTTAAAATATAAAGCATACATCGATGTCGAATACTCAGTCAACTATATTCCCAACAGTTCCATGGTACGTGTGATACGGGGGAACTCCGACTTCTTTTTCGTCCATTACCTTATCGAACCTAAAAAACTCAGCCTGGAACAATATGAAAATGATTTCTACGCCAACCTCGAAATCAACGGCAGCGCGCTGGATGCCAACGACCAGATCATCTACGAATTTACAAAATCCGCTCCCATTAAACTCCAGAAAGACCAGGTGGACAAAATCAAGGATAAGCTTTTCAGTTTCCAGGATATGTTTCCCCTGATCGAAGGAAAGTATAAAATCTACATATTAATTCGGAATTTGGTTTCCAAGGAATTCACTTCCATTGAGAAAGAAGTCACCATTCCGGCGATCTCCAAAACAACGGAACAGCCATGGATAAGCGAGTTAATCCTGGCGCATACCGCTAAAAAAGACCCCAAATACACTCATACCGAAAAAGCTTTCCTGGTCAATGGCGTTCAACTCCTCCCGTCGCCGCGAAACGATTTTGTCGCAGCCGATTCATTATACGTTTATTTTCAACTGAACGGTTTGACCGCCGACCAGCTTGAAAAAGGACATATAACATATACATTATATCAAGATGACCAGCCCGTAAAAACCATTACCAAGAGCCTGAAAAATTACCCGGATAAAACCAATCTATTGGAGGAATTTTCCATGGAGGGTTTTAAAGCCGCCTATTATAATGTCAGGGCTTCCGTGTACGGGAGCGAAACCCAGTTCCTGGTAATGGGGGAAGGCAGCTTTTACATTACTCCCGTGGGAGCTTTACCTCGCCCCTGGGTCGTATCGTTATCATCCCCAGCAGACAGCCCAGATAACTTAAACAAATTGGGAATCCAGTATGCCAACCTCAATCAAGATCAAAAGTCCCTGGATTACCTGAAAAGGGCTTATAACCTCAATCCAACTTCTCCCACACTGGCAGCGGATTACTGCCGTATCTTAAATAAGCTCAAAATGTATGAAAAAGTATTGGCTGTAGGTACACCCTTTATGCAATCCGATCAAAAACAGGATTTCTATGCGTTAATGGGTCTTGCTTCGCAATCCCTGGGGAAATATGAGCAAGCGATAACATATTTCAAAGATTATCTCGCCTACCACGGGACAAACCTGCGGATTCTAAATGCCATCGGCCTCTGTTATCAAGAGTTAGGCAACATCGAGGAAGCCCTTGTAGCCTGGGAAAAATCACTGGAACTCTTCCCCAATCAGCCCGAGTTAAAATCATACGTGGCAACTTTGAAAAAGAACAAAACCAATAATGAAAAAAAGAAACAATAAAAAGGAGCTTAAATATGAGTAAAAGATATATAACGCTGTTTTTGGCGATTATACTCGTTCCTTTGCTCTTTAGTTTTTGCAGCCGGAAAGTCCGTTACAATTCCACCAATGACCTTACATTGAATGCGAAGGACTTTATTTCAAAAGTAAGGTATCTCATTAGCAAGGATGAAAAAAAACAGTTTCACAGCCTAATCAACGATCAAGAGAGAAACGATTTTATCGAAAATTTCTGGAAAAAGAGAGACCCGGACCCCGCCACCGACGAAAATGAATTTAAAGATGAGTATTATAAACGTATCGAGGAGGCCAATCACCTTTTTAAAGGAGATGCCAGTCCGGGATGGTTGACTGACCGGGGGCGTATTTATATCTTGTTGGGCCCCCCGGACATGCGCCGCTTCAGGCCCGGGGAAATCAATTCATTGGGCAGCACGAAATCCGGGTATCAGATGCCCCATGAGATATGGTATTACGGTTTTTATCCCATCGTGTTTATCGACCAACTGGAAAACGGCAGTTTCGTATTGACCCCTCTAAGTTCGGAGCATTTAGCCACCATATTAAGGACCAGTGTAGGCTTAAAACCTATGATAGCCAAAGGCGGGAAAATACCCCTTGATTTTAACGCCCGCGCGGATTTTGGAGAAAAAGGGCAGGTGAACCTCCACGTTAAGGTACCCTACAAAAATATGCTGTTCCAGGAAGACCCCAAAAACAAAAATCGTTTCACTACTGACCTCACCCTGCACACCATTGTTTTCGACTCCCACAAAAAGAAACTTCAAGAGTTATCCAACGATTACCCCCTCTCGCTGACGGAAGAAGAGTTGAAGACCCGGGACGATTTTGTCATGGATTCAACTCTCACGTTGACGGCCGGGGAATATGAATTACAACTCATCCTGGAAAGCAAAGCAGATGACATTCGCACCAAAAAGAGTATTAAAGTCAAAATATGAAATGTAAGAGCCCACGGAACACACAGAATACACGGAATACAGAAAAAGAGGCGAGATTAGCAGAGATAATTTTATATATAATATATGATAAGATACAAAAAGAATAAGAAGGAATAAGGAGTAAAAAATGAAAAGAGGAAAAATGTTTAACGTCGTGATAGCGGTAATAGTCGTTTTCGGCCTTGCCGCTTCTTTGCTCCATGCACAGGCAGGTCGCGGTAAAGGCCGGCTGCAAGGGAAAGTCATCTTTGCCGATACCAAGCTACCCGCGGCCAATGTCGACATTATGGCCCAGTACGCCCAGGATGCAAACTTGAAGTTTGAAACCAAGAGCGATAAGGACGGAGAATGGGGATTTATCGGCCTGGGTACCGGTGAATGGCGAATTACGGCATCATTAACCGGTTATCTCCCCGATAAAAAAGCTTTACAACTAAGTCAGTTTACTCCCAACCCGATGCTGGTTATGACCCTTGAGAAAATTCCGGAGGGGACGGCGGTTCAAGTCGACAAATCTTCTCTTCTCGGACAGGGGAACACCTTTTACGATGAAGAAAAATTCGAGGAAGCCTTAACGGCATTTAAGGGATTTCAAGAGAAAACTCCTGAATTTATCGAAGTCTGCATCAATATCGGGAACTGTTTGCAGAAAATGGAAAAGTATGACGAAGCCATTGCCCAGTACAATAAATTCCTGGAAGCAGTACTGGTAAAAACTGAAAAAATCGAATTGCAAGCCCAGGCCCTGGCTTCTATCGGGGAAATCTATGTTAAACAGGAAAAGATGGAAAAAGCCCAGGAATTTTTCATGAAATCCGTCGAATTAAATCCAAAGAACGAAATCCTGGCGTATAATGTGGCTGAGATTTTCTTCGGCAACAATAAAAACGAAGAAGCCGCCAAATATTACCAGATCGCTTCCCAGATCAAGCCCCAATGGGGAATTCCCTATCTGAAATTGGGATATGTCTATTTAAACCTGGGCGACAATCAAAAGGCCATCGAATATTTTAATAAGTTTATGGAAGTAGACCCTCAGAACCCGGAAGTCGACAATATCAAAGAAGTTATCAATGGTTTAAAGGAAGGCGAAGGCGAAGGCCAGGTGACAGAGTAGTAGGAGAAAGCGAAAATTAAGTTACGTAGGGAACAGGCATTGCCTGTTCCCTACCGCTGCTTGCGCCCCGCCGCCTGTTGTTATCTCATCCACGATCATCCTAAACCTTTCATCACGTTCTTTCATTAACAATTAACACAATTAACCATTAACAATCGACCATTAATAATTATTTCATCCCACGAATCTACAGGATTATTTTGGGAGAACGGCCAGAAGTTAGAGAGGTGAGGCAAACAAAAATTATTATTGGTTAATGGGAAATGGGAGAAAATAAAGGAGAAGGATAATTGTTACTTATGAATTGTTAATGGGGAATTTAAGGAGGGGGAAAAAAAGCCCTCCCCCAACAACGGGGAGGGCTTATATGGTACTACGTTATTTTACTTAGAACAAGAATTTTACCCCGATACGTGCCGCAATGGAATCCATAAAGCGGTACTGCATCTTGTAAGTAGCATTCAGGTGGGCGCCTTTGGAGGCGACTTCAGTTAGATAATCCCAACCTTCAAGCAGTGTCTCTTCGGGTAAATTGATTTTTGCATCGTTGTAGAGTGTATCGGTTCTCTGGGCGATATCGTTATTGGTGATATTGGTGACGTTGACGTTGAAGTTCAGGGTGTATTTCTCGGAAAGTTTCAGATTGTATTCAGCATAGAGATCGATCTGCCACAAGAACGGGTTACGCCCGAGGTTGCCCCTGCCCAGGGGATAGAAACCCTGCATATCATTCAGGTAAACCTCTGTTTGCAAAGGAGTACCGGTCATGGCATAGGCGTTCAAACCGACGGTCATACCAAAATCAAAGGTATAAGCGCCGTAGACTTTGAACTGGTGAGGTCTGTCCGTAGCCAGGAGACCGAGATAATCTTCACCGTCCTGGTTGTAGGTCAAGAACCAGCCGTCAAAGTATCTTTCAACGCTGGGGCTCTTACGACCATGTTCGTCGGAACTGGCCAAACCGGCAAAGTTACCATAGAGACGGCTCCAGGTATAAGAGAGACCGCCCAACCAATTGTTTTTAAATTTCCTATCCAGGTTGAGGGTAACGGAGGTGTACTTGCGGACGGCCTTGGTGGCGATGACGCCTTCGGGCATTGTCCCTGCCGCTTGAGCTTCGTCGTATTTCGACTGGATCCAGGCGGAACCGGGGTTACCGTTGTAATAGTGTTCACTGCCGCCAATCAGAACGCCAATATCTTCAATGGCGTTCACGATATAGTTGTACAGGAACCTGCCGCTGACGGTCCAATCTTCAGTCAACGTTTTCTGCACACCAAAGGTGAACTCATTCTTCTGGTAGGGTTTCATATCAGGCTGGGTGGTATCAAAGGATACTTCTCTCCAGTTCCTGGTCTCGTAATACTCGCCGCCATAAAGACCGCCGGTTTGCGGATGGGTGGTTTCTTTATAAGTGGCATACCAATTCGGGTTTACCATGTCATAATAGTGGGAGAGCCATTTGAAACCGCCGTAAGAACCTTCGGCCGCTTCGAGTTTCATAACATCATAATAGATACCGAAACTACCGAAAAGTTTCAGGCTGGAATCCCCAAAAACGTCATAGGCAAATCCGACCCTGGGAGCAAACTTGTCGAAAAAGTCGAATGAAACCGGGGGTTTATACCCGGGGGCAAACGCCGGGATATCTTCTTTTTCAACCCTGGCACCCACATTCAACGTAAATTTGTCGGAAATGGTCCAGGAATCCTGCAGGTAAGCAGCCCAACGGGTGCTGTCTACTTTTGCGACTACGCCGAATGGACTTCTTACTTCGACGTAACCAAGGGTGGTATCCCTGGTGGTAGCATCGCTGTGCTCATAATCCCTACCCCAATAGAACCGGAAATAGTTGTAGGGGTAAGCGGTGTCTTTATCAACTCCAACCCGAACCATCTGGACACCGGCTTTGAAAACATGCTCACCACCCAGGTTGGCGTAGTAAGTCACATCGAAAGTACCGGTCAACTTGGTTTCGATCTGTTTTTGGGTCTGGTAACCGTCATTGTTGGTATAGTTTGCCCAGTTCCTGGCTCTAACCCAACTGGGATCAACGCCGGGAACGGCCGCATTGGTGGTCAAGAAGAGGTAACGAGGTTCAGTGGGACCCACCAACTGCTTATAGTCGGTCTTAAAATACCCGGCTGAAGCATTGATCATCAGGTTGTTCCCCGCGGTGTAATCGATGGCGCCGCCAATGGTGAAAGAGGGTTCATTGTAACCGTAAATTTTGTAATCTTTAGCAGGGTTACCGCTGCCGTCCACTGCAGGAAGTTCACCTTTCCACTTGTTGACATCCATTGTTCCGCTGATAGACACACGCAGATTGTTGGCAATCTGGCCGGTCAATTTTAAGGAACCGGCATAGGTGGTGTCTTTCCTGTTGAAAATATTGGAACCGGAGAAATGGGTGGCGCCGGCAAAGATGGTGGAAGTGGTGCTGCCGGTATCCAGGTCCGGAACGGGCCAATTGTTACCGTTCCTTTCGCTGGATTTGAATTTCGGCATAAATGAGCCGAAGAACCACAGTTTGTCTTTGATGATGTAACCGCCAATGCCGAAACCGGGTTCAATGGTGCTAATCTTATCTTTGGGATAGGTAACATACTCGCCGAGATCTTCGTCGAAAGGATTGATCCTCAACGAAGGACGGTTTTTACCGCTCAGGACGCTGCCGTCATAATAGGCTGCCAACTGACCGTGGAACTCATTACCGCCGCTCCGGGTGATAACGCTGATAACTCCACCCATGGAACCGCCGTATTCTGCGGCATAACCGGAGGATTTTACCTGGACTTCTTCGATAAAGTCGAAATTTACGCTGGATCCGGCTTTACCTTTGAACAACGTCGTGGTATCGACGCCGTCCACGTAGAAGGTGTTTTCCGCTGAACTGGCGCCGTCAAAAGAAACGCCCGCGGCGTAATCGCCGTCAGCTCTTTCGGTTCCGTCCTGGAATTCACTCTCAAAGTTAAGACCGGCTGTCTGGGTAACGATGGTCATAAAATCACGACCTTTCGGCAATTTGTCGAACACTGCCTTGGAAATATTTACAGCCGACGCACTCTTTCTTACATCGATTACCGGGGTTTTACCGGTAACAACGATTTCCTGGCGAATAGCGCCAGTTTCCATAACAACATCCAGTTTATAGGTACGACCAACATCTACCCGGATACCGTTCCTTTTTACGGTCTTAAAACCTTCAAGGACAAAGGTAAAATCATATAATCCGGGGGGCAGGGCCATAAACCGGAACGAACCGTTGTCGGTGGTAATAGTGGTTTTTTTACCAACCAGACCTGAACCTTCGCAATCTACAGCAACGCCGGGAATCGCGGAACCATCTTCCAGTACGACTGTACCGATAACTTCACCCTTCTGCTCCTGGCCATAAAGGGCGCCGCAAAAAACCACGACTGCTGCTACGAACAACATTAAAAGTTTGTGTTTCATTAAACCTCCTCAAGTTAGTTTAAATTTGATTTGCAAATTTGTTTGCAATTAATTACTTGCAATAATGATGCCAAATGCAAACAGCGGGGAAAACCCTTAAACAGTGCCGTTTAAAATTTTCCTGCCTGATGAAATTCAAAAAATTGAATTATCGATTCATATTATTGAAGAAAAAGTTTTTTTTCTTAAGTACTTGACTTAACGGATTTTTTCAGTTATCATTAAGACTAAAATAAACAGTGCCGGGATAGCTCAGTAGGTAGAGCGAGGGACTGAAAATCCCTGCGTCCGTGGTTCGATTCCGCGTCCCGGCATTTTTTTTTATATAACCATAACAAGGAGACCATCGATGATCAAGAAAATGAACCTACTTTTAATAGTAGTCCTATTCCTGTCTCTTTTGACCTTGCCAGTTGCGGCTGAACAACCCGATCAAAAGACAGTAAAGGAAATTGAAAAACTGATGAAAAAAGGCGATGAAAAGGCCCAGAAAAAAGAGTTCGACAAGGCCGTTGATTTTTACAACCAGGCCCTGGCCTTAAGCACTGAATATGCCCCATTGTATTACGGGCTTGCCAGGGTCAATAACCTGGAAAAAAAATTCGACGACTCCATCATGAACCTGGAAAAAGCTGTTAAACTCGACCCTAACTATACTCCAGCCCTTGATTTACTCATTAAAACGATCATGGGCATCGGCCAGGAAAAGGCCGACCAGAAATTGCTGGAAGAATCCAATAATTATTATTTGAAAATCCTGGGAATCCCCGGGATTGAAACTGCCGCCAAAGATAAATTGAACCAGGCCAACTTTCATATCGGTATCAACTATTCCCTTTTAAATGACCCGGCCAAAGCCAATGAGTACCTTCCCAAAGTAGCGGAATTCCCCGGCCTTGAAACCACCGATAAGATGATGTATGTGAGAGCCCTTTACCAAATGTCCATCAACTACTTCAGCATGACGAAGTTTAGCGAAGCCAATCAATCCTTCGCCAAACTCATCCAGGTTGCGGATTTAAAATCCCAATACCTTAAGATCTATTCCATCTCCCTTTATCTGTTGGGAGTTGTAAATAACGAGTTAAAGGAATATAAAACTTCGAACGATTACCTTGCACAGTACCTGGAACTGACCAAGGAAAACCCCTCCGACCCATGGGCCCCACTGGCTACCTTTTTAGTAGGAGCGAATAACTTTTCTGTGCTGGAAAAAGAGGTTGCACCTATTAAAAACGACGCCAATGATAAAGATAAATTCACAAAAATCGCTGCCCTGGCAAAAGCAAATACCTCGATTCAACCGTATCTTACCAAAGCCATCGAATTAAAACCCGACCTTGAACCTGCTTATATGCAGTTGGGAAATTATTACTATTACTGCCAGGACCTGGACAACGCCATCCAGATATATAAAACGTTGATTGAAAAATTCCCCGATTCGCAGGACCTCGAGTCTTATAAAAAATTCCTTGACGGCATTTTAAAGCAAAAAGAAGAACAAGCAAAGAAAAAATAATAGCGTAAGTAAGTAGGGAACAGGCACTGCCTGTTCCCTATACTTATCACCCGTTAATTACCACATCAATTCAATTTAGTCCTTTTCCCTTCCCGCTTTTACCACTCGCATAAAAAAGACAATATCCCGTAATTACGCAGCGACTACACAACGGGGAGACCGGTTTACATATGGTCTGCCCGAAACCTACCAACGTATGATTGATCCGGTTCCACTGCTCCGGTGGAAACGCCTTTTTCAACTGCGCCTCGATCTCCTCCGGTTTCTTTCCCGAAGCCCAACCCAACCGCTGGGAAATACGGAATACATGAATATCCACACATATGGCCGGTTGATTAAACGCCAACGCCAACACCAGGTTGGCGGTCTTACGCCCCACCCCGGGCAAGGCCGTAAGCTCATCGAAAGTTCCAGGCACTTTCCCATCATAACTCTGACAAAGTATCTGCGACAGCTTCTTAATCTGTATGGCTTTCTGCCGGTAAAAGCCCACCGGGAAAATCAATTCCGCAATCCGATTTTCTTCCAGGTTCATCATCTTCTCCGGCCTATCAGCCACGGCAAATAAGTTTTCCGACGCCTTCTGTGTAACCGGGTCCTTGGTCCGCGAGCTTAATAGCACGGAAATCAATATCTTAAAGGGCGTCCGACGAATACTCCGCTCAAACTCCTGCACCGGCGGTTTCAACGGAGTTACCATCTCTACGATCTTATCCAGGATCGCTATCTTATCAATCTTCAACCGCTGCCTGCCCATTAATAATAATCTGATGAGATAGCTTGACCGTCGGTTTCAGTGTCGCATAGACGCCGCAATATGTTTCCATTGATAAGGTCACGGCGCTTTTTATCTTTTCCAACGGCAAATCCGTACCTTTGAAAATATATTTGATAACTATTTCCAGGAATTTCTTAGGATGCTCTTCGGTAAGCACCCCATCCGTTGCCACTTCAAAGGAATCCACCTTCACCCGCATCTTCTGGAGAATCGAAATCACATCCATGGCCGTACACCCGGCCAACGAAACCAATGTCAACCCTTTGGGCATGGGACCTAATTTCCTTCCTCCAAACTTTTCATGGGCATCGATGGTAAAATTAAAGCCATCCAAATGCGCCTCAAACGCCATACCATCCTTCCAAACCACATTTGCTTGCATTGCCATTAGTTACCTCCTTCGTTTAATATGCCTTCGGCGACCAGAAACCCTTTCGAGAAAGGGTTTCTGGACTTCCTAAAGCTTTTCATAATAAATCGATGAATTTTTCTACTTCTTCCCGATCCGTGACCAGGTGAAAAGCCGCCCGGATATACCCATTCCGCAGCGATACAATCACCCTATTCTCTTCCAACCGCTTCTTTAATGAAAGCGTGTCCTCAACCGCCGTCTTAAAAGGAACAATCGGCGCCGACTTCTCATTGAAAATCGTTTCATACCCTTTCCCCATGATTTTGTCCACGAAAAATTTCCTCAGTTCCAGGTTATGTTGTTCAATCGCATCAATACCCAGTGCATTAAAGAGCCGTAACGATTCCACGAGCCCCACTGCCGCCGAATAAGAGCGTGTACCATATTCCATTACTGCTGCGCCCTCCCTTAGTTGCGGTTCCATATCAAAATCGGAAAAATCTCCCCAATCATAACCCAACCAACCGAAAGACCTTCGCTTGATTCGTTGCCAAACGTGATCCGCTGCATAAATAAAACCGGAACCCTGGGGAGAAAGCAACCATTTATGCGCTCCGGTAACGAAAAAATCAATGCCGCTGGCATCCAGTTCCAGCTTCATCGCGCCCGCTCCCTGGATGCCGTCTATAATAGTAAAAATGTTTCTTTCCCGCGCCAGTTGAATAATTGCATCGAGGGGAATGACTTTCCCCGTAAAAAAGTGAACCCAGTCCAGTACAATGGCCCGGGTTTTCTTATCGACCACTTTTAAAAGCTGGTCTTGCAGCGGTTCAGGGGCATTCATTTTTACCGTGCGCATATGGCCCTTGCAATTGTTTTCCATCATCCTGATTGTCGTGGGAAACGCATCGGTCGCGACGATATAGTTTTCATCTTCTTTGATATCAATGGCCAACATCGCCAGCAGCACCCCTTCGGAGGTGTCTTTCGTAAAGGCAAAGTTTTCCCTTTTCGATTTAAAGAGGATGGAAAGTTCATTTCTCAGGTTTTCATAAATGGCGATTTGTTTGGAAACCGCCATTAAGCCTTTTTCGGAGCACTCTTCCAATGCGTCGATCATCGCTGCTTTGGAAGTAGTAGGTAAAGGGCCATCCGCGGCGAAATTAAAATAAAGGTAATTCTTTTTCACCGGGAAAATATCTCTAATATTAGCAATATTCATATTGTCTCCTTGCATTCATCTGTGTAATCAGTGTAATCGCCCATACGTGGACCCGTTTTTTCTTTTCGTGTATTTCGCGTGTTTCGCGGGCCATTTTAGCTCCTTAATTCGTGGGCATTTAGTTGATAATTTGCTTCTAAGGCGTTTCGGGCCAGGTCGAAAATGTTACACCCCGTTGCATCGATGATGCCCGAATCCGAAGTTGCGATCATACCGTCGTTTACTCTTTTTAATTCACTATCAGCCGGCTTAGCCAGGATTACTTTTCCCGCAATTCCGGCTTCCGTCATTTTCTTTTCCAGTTCTTTCGCATGGGAGGCGCTGTCTGGCATGGGGCCGTCCAGGTATATGACGGTTGATGGAATGTTTTTCTTCTTGATAAAATCAAAAAGAACATCCGCGGCTTTGAAAAAAAAGGTCTCATCTTCAATTGTTCCGTAACCAGCCCCGGCGTCTCTCAGCATCCCGTCGTTGGCAATGAAAATCGTTTTCCCCAGCAGGTAATTCATGATCGTAAAAAGGACATTATAGCCGTCCACATAGACTTTTTTGCCATTAAGGTTGCTGCTGATTTTCGTTTTCCTGGAGGTGATTTTTTCCTGGGAAGTAATCCCGCGAAATAAAATAGTACGTTGCAAGCTGGTAAGGCGGTAGCGGTCGCCAACCAGTTTGAGGGTGGGGTTTTCAGGGTACTTTTTATTTAGAAGAAAGGAATAATCGTTTGCGGCATTGTGAAAAGGTTCATTAATCCAGTCCGTCATTTTCATTCATTGTTCATTATTCATCGTTCAAATCCGTTTCTAATTATACCATAACTTGGGGATACGGGACAGGCCGATTTTCGTGCATGGGATGACTGGAAAAAAGAAAAAGAGGAAAAGGTGAGTGGTGAATGGTGAATTGTGGAGGGCCAAAGGCCTGGCTCATAATAATCAAATCGGTAGGGAACAGGTACTGCCTGTTCCTTCAAACAGGGATACGGGACAGGCCGGAATTCCGCTCCCCAAAAAACTTCAGGCGCCATTATCTTTTCCGGGGTCTTTGCCAATGCCGATGGAAAAACTGGTCACTATTTTTTCGCCATCCCGGTGAACCTGTGGTAAGCAATCCGTACCCACAAGAGTTTTGGTGTCGAAAATAACCAGGTATCCTTCGTGTGCCGCTTCCGTAGCCAAATATTTACGGGTCAGTTGGAGAATACCCTCCTTTTGCACCGCGGCGATATTGCCATACTCATTTAGTTTGGTTTCAATGATATATTTTATTCCTTTATAAGACAGCAGGACATCCATTCTTCCCAGCCCGGTCACCACTTCATAACCTAGTTCCCCGGCCCCGCCTTTGATGAATTGGTACAGCCACGCGGTCAAAAGAAATTGGCCGGTCTTTTCATCGGCTTTCCCTTTTTCATAAAAGGCCCTGACCCCAATCCTGGCTATATATAAGCTAAAATCTTGCAGGATGCTCACCATATCCAACCGGTTATTGGGCAATAGGTATGACGCCGGTGGGATTTCGTGCGAGGCTTTTACTTCCCGGAAAAATGTCTTGATAAACCTCTCTTTATAAATGGGATTGGCCACCACCGCTTTACCGTCTTTTTTCTTGATCAGGCCATATTGTTTCAACCATGATTGATCTTCATCGTCAGGGTAGTGTTCCACGTGATCGAAGACGATTTCCACAAAGGTTTCCTTATACAATTTAGCTTTCTCATAGAGGTTATCGAAATGGTCGTTGCTCTCTTCCAGGAGGAGTTGAAGGGCTTTTTCTACGTCCGGTTCGTCTATCGGTTCCACTGTTCCAGGTTTGATATTCACTGTTAGGATGGTGGCCAGGCGGTTCACCAGCCAGGGTTGGCCCCCTGTTTCGGTATGGATTCGTTTTACCGCGGCTTCGGTGAAGGGTTGGTTGGTTTCTGCCGTGTATTGGCTGTACAGGTCACGGATGTTGTCCAGGGAAAAGGGGGGCAGGTGTACCTGGTCGGCAATATTAAAGGGAGACACGCCGCCCACCACCA
>JAUPLE010000445.1 GCA_030837085.1 Acidobacteriota bacterium
GTTTAAGAATGAGTGCGGAAGGAGGAAAAATTTTTGAGCCGCCGTGTACTTCCATTTTCATTTTTACTTCGTCGCCATCGCCGCCGCCTTTACAGAATTCAGCGTTTTTAATTCGCCATATTCCCCTATCAAACGTATTGATTTCCCAATGGCAGTCTTTTTCCCAGACAGCATGTTTCAGTTGGTGGATGTAAGCGCGGATTTGACATTTTCGCCAGTCTTTACCGTCGGAAAGCATATCTCCTTTGCAGACAATTTTAACCGCGAAGGAAGCCGGTTCGTAAGTGAGTTGAGTGTCGGGCATATCGATAACAATGCGTTTCGGCGGCGGGAACGAGATCATCATAAACTTAACAAACGTATTGTTACTTTCGTTGGCTTCTTGCACAGTGTTTTCCGGGTCCACTACTGCGGCCAGGTAATACTTGTCCGGAGTTGTGTCCGCGGGAATTATCACGGAATCTTTAAAAATCAGGGTTTTACTTTCGCCGGGGTTAAGAATATCAATTTTTTCCCTGCCGTCTTTGAGCAGCATGTCTTCAGTAAAGTTTTCAGAGAAGGTGGCCGGTTTTCCAGGGACCTGGTTATCCCTGGAAAAAACCAGTTCAACAAAAAAGTCTTTTGCCGGGACATTGCCTTGATTTTCAACGCGAACGGAAATCTGTTTACCGATGAGTTCACCGGGTGACACTTCGATGGGGTGCTGCATGTCGGGGACCAGGTCTACTAACTCGGTGAACGTAACTTCAACGGATTTTAACGAATCGGATTTTTCGATAAATTTCCCTTTTTTTTCATAAGTAGAAACCAGTCTGTTTTTGGCGCTTTCAAGGTCGAACTGCGTTTCGATTACCTGCAATTGATAACCCGGCGCTTTGGCTTTTTCCTGGACGCTGGCGAGGATCGTGGGATATTCATCTTTACCGAGTTTTACTTCGAGGAATTTTTCATTTACCACTTTCTGTTCCCATTTAATTTTCCCACTTTTGACTTTTCCCAGGATGGCAAGAACATTGCCGGTATCATCCGTGAATTTAATGTTACCGGACATATCTTGCAGGTTTAGTTCGCCAAGAATTTTTTCCAGGTCCGGCAGGTTGAAAAGGAGCTTGTTTTTTTCGGTAGGGATCTCGACTCGCATTAACTTTAAATCTACGGCTGTTGCTGCTTGAGTTGAGAATAACAAAACAATAATAAAAAATAGAATTACTTTTTTCATTATATTACCCTCCTATGTGTAAAGAAAAGCTTCGGGGTGCCATGTTTCCTTTACAGGAATATCTTAATCAATTGAAATTTTTTTGTCAAATGGGAATTTTTTGTTGAAGCGAAATCAGTACCGCACTTCCCTACTTCCCGGTATAGCCCAATTCATTTAAACGGCTGACCGTTTCCGACCACAAATCCAATTCGTTGAAATTAATCTCGTTATTTATCCCGACGCTAACCCCAATATTAACATCCCGCTCAAGGGTGAGAAACAACACCGCCGCCCCGGATTCGGTCCACCCCTTCATAATGCCATTCAAACGTATGATATACTCTACGGACATGTCTCTACTAACCACATCCACCAGGTAAATTCCCTTTTTTATATACGGGAGCACGGCCAATAATACGTTCCCCCGGTCCTCCCGTTTCAACTTACCAATGTATTTCCGTTTGATTCCCGTAATCCCCGGCGCTGCATTCACTTGCACCTCTTGTTCCCGCGTCAATTTCAACAACCGGGCGAAAAATCCTATATAATCTTTCACTCGCAAATCTTTGGGCAGACGGTCCGGGTGGTGTACATACACAAATTCAAGCTTGGCTCGATTATCGGTGTAATCCACATCCGCCATCTTCACTTCCAGGGCACACTCTTTTTTATGATAAATAGGGAATTTTCCTGATAAAAGGTTGTAAAGACGTTCACTAAATCCCTTAGGGTCCCTGATAACCCACAAAACTTTCAGTAAGGATTTCTTCAGTAGGATCGCAGGATTCCCCTTTTTAACCGGCTCATTCTCTTCCGGTTTATATAGAAGGCGGCGAAATAGTAAAAATGAAGCAATCATCAATCCCAGGATATACCCCAGGTTTAACAGCACGAAATATCCGAAATTTTCAGGTAAACCGGGACGGGATTGGAAAAGGTTTTCGTTTTCTTTGACAAAGTTCACTAATGCTTTCGGATCATTATAGTATACCCGGTCAATCCGGGACTGGAAAAAATGTCTTCGCAGTTCCTGGAGATAACTGAAAAAATCCAAAAAATTACCGTAACCGCGGCTGCTGATTTCAAGGGTGGTCGACTTATACAATGTCGGGGGCGTCAACCCAAACAATAAATAGTATTTTTTGATCACCCGCTGTATTTGTTTCTTGTAGTCCTCGTCCTTTGCTTCAATAAGCTTAAAACCATTGTCCCGGAACTTTTCAAGCAAATCCCTGAAGACAGCGAAGCCATTTTCAGCGAATTTTCCCGCTTTTTCTTTAACTTCTTTTTCAAAATTAGTAACGATGTTCAATTTATCGGCATGCAATTTGTAGTGGGAAGTGATAACGTTGGCTTCTTCTTCGATGATGGATTGAAAGAGGCCCGGGACGATCACGATTAATAAAATCCATGCGGCCAGCAGGACTCCCAGTCTTGACCAGGGCGAACAAACAAAACGGATAATGGTCCCTAAAAAAAAGAAAAACAGCGCTTGTAAAATAAACACGATGATGAAGGCGGTTAAGTATGGAACGTCGCTTTGCGTAAGGGCCACGCTTTCCAGCAGCACCGGGATCATCATTAACATACACAGCAAAAGAAAAAGGACCATGATGAGGATAAGCCTGGATATGATAACGAAGGCATAAATGCGATTACAGGAGTTGAAACTGCACAGCAATTTCAAATGGTCTCTATTTCTGAATACGCCCACGCCGATAAATAAGGCCGCCAGGCTGCCCAGGAAAAACAGGATATTGGCCCCCCGGTCCTGGTATATGGAACTGGATTCGAACAGCGATTTACCCAGGCTATTATTCCTTATATTCAGGGTGACAATGGAATTGATATTGCCGGATACTTCGAACATAAGCGGGGGGTATGAGAAAAATAACCCGGACGCAGTCGGCAGGAATAGCACCTGGACGCCGAAGTCGGAGAAATTGATATCATTGACCATATTCTTGAAATTCAATCTCTCGTTGGCCTGGAACTCACGGCTTTTTGCGATAAATGATTGATGGTCCCAGATACCCTTATATACCCCGTACTGCAAAAGGATAACCAACAGGGCCAGGATAATGACATTCCTCCAGCAGGAAATAGTCCTGGACTCATGGAAAAAAATCGCCCTGAACTGCCACATATTCACCTCGCACCTTTTTTTGTTTACTTTTTACTTAATTGCTGAAAATACCCACGCTGCGTCGCCGCCGAAAAGTGATACAGCGGAACCGGCGACTTTCATATTGTTCAGACAATCCCCATTTATAGTCATTTATTTTCGCCCCTGTTTAGCTGGATATCTCTTTTGATCAATTCATCGTTCTGGGTTTTATAGGTGTAGAAGTAGGACATCATCGCATATCTCATCATGAGAGAATCGTTGAAATAGTCCAGGAATTCGTTGAACCAATTCTTGTGTTCCGGGTATCTTTTCAGTTTCTGCACCAGTTCCGCGTATTCATCTTCTATTACTGCTACTTTGTCCGTGAGGAACATCTCCCCTTTGCCGTGCAGCAGGTAGATAAGATTGACGTTAAATTTCAGGGATAAACCATAGAGGAGTTCAAACCTCGGTTTCGAGACGCCGGCTTCGATTTCGCTCAGGTTGGCACTGGAGATATCCAGGGCCTGGGCAAAGTCTTTTTGTTTGAATTCCAAATGACGGCGCACCAGTTCCACGCGTTTGCCGATCTCTTTAAGGACAGTATCAGTCTCACTCATCAAAAAACTCCATGCAAAATTTACAATTGTGAAATAAAAACTTGACATAAGCGAAAAATTACGCTATTATTCGCAGATGAAAAATAATTGGAGTTTAAATTCGCGGAAACTGGCAGGTTGGGCAGTCTGTTTTTCAAAGCCGAATAAACAGGGCGGTGATTCATCGATCTTTTTTCTCCTTAGATATCCAGTATATTGGAAAGCCGCCGGATTGTCAAGCCGAAAAATAACCTTAAGTAGATGGAAAGATGGATAATCAGGAATAGGGACCGATGAAAACGATAAACAATAAACACACATATACAATAAACAAAAGGAGATTAAAATGAATTCAGCAGAATGTTATCAACAAAGACTTGATGTCATCAGGGCTATACCCGATGACCGTATCAAAACCCCCATCAGCATGCCGGTAAAAGTGTACATCCAGGAAGCTGAAAATCTTCATTCATGGGCCACGGATGATAAAGATCAATTAATTGCCAAAGGACTGGACTGGGGACCGGTGGCCGACCTCCCAATCCGCTGCGGCGCCTTAAAAGAAGCCTCGGCGCGGTGGGCTGAGGAACGTTTTACCAGGGAAGAAGCGGCGAAACAATGGGCCATTGAATCCCCGCTGGCGTATGAATTGCGAAATGAGCTGATACAGGAATTTCGTTTTGCTTTTCGAAAGGACGCCAAGCTTTCCTCGAAAGTCAGTACCATTGCCGATGGAAGCGGGCACGCCGATATGCTCCAGGATTTAAACGATCTTGCTGTCCTGGGAAGAGCCCACGCCGACCTCCTGGCAAAAACCAACTTCGATATGACGCTCCTGGACCAGGCGGCCCAGAAGTCGTTCGATCTGGCTGCCCTGTTGGCCGACGCTACCGGTGAAAGGGCCGATTCCAGCGAAACAAAAAGAATTCGCGATCAGGCCTATACTTATGTAAAAGAGGTAGTAGACGAGGTGTATGCCATTGGACAGTTTGTTTTCCGCGATAATGAAAGACGGTTGAAAGGTTACCATAGTAATTTCTTAAGGCAGGTAAGGATCAAAAAAGCACAGCCCGCTCCCACGGATGGAACCTCGACGCCGCCGACGCAGACAACGCAGCCGTCCGCGGCAAATGGTAAATAACGCCGGAACGCAAATCAAAAAC
>JAUPLE010000446.1 GCA_030837085.1 Acidobacteriota bacterium
GGTAGTCCACTTTTGGATATCCAACCTGGCGCTGGTGATTATCGACTGGACCTTTTTCAGTACCTGGCTGACTTCCTCTTTTTCCGGTAAAATCTCCTTCAGCTTTTCCAGGGTCGCTTTATTTGCTGCTACTTCTGCTTCCAGTTCTTTTACCTGGGATTTCTTTTTTTCAAGCGCCCGGATCTCTTTCTCAAGGTTCACTATCTGGTTGGTAATGCTTACTATCCGGGATTGGCCATCCGAATAATAAGCAAAGTAGAAAATAGCAAAAACAATCCCGCCGATCAGTAAAAATACAACCAACTGACCATACCAGGGCAAATTTTGTAATTCCATTTTTAGCCTACCTTATTAGTACTTGTACTCGTACTTTTCGTTGTTTCTTTTTCCGCCGGTTTTTCCTGGACCTCAACGTAAGTGCAGTTTAAGGTAAAATTAAAGACATCCACGCCTGCCTGGGTTTGTTTGGTAGAACCCTGGAACTGGACATCGCTGAAGTTATTGGAGGCCTTTAAATTATTAATAAAGTCAGCGATTAAATTATTGTGGATCGCTTTCCCGGCGAGGCTTAAGCGGTTACCGGAAAAACCAAGGCTGGTTAGCCATACCCATTCGGGGAGTGCATTGGATACGGCATCCATCATTTTAACGGTACTCTGCTGCTGGCTTCTTAATGTACCTATCAGTCCGACTTTTCGTGTAAGGTCTTTTTTCGCCGCTTCCAATTCCGCCAATGTGTTTTCCACATTTTTCAAGGTTGTTTTTTTGGCGTTCATATCATTTAGGAGGTTCGTTTTGTCTTCCAGGGTTTTCTTTTGGGTCATAAATAGGAAACCGATGAGCCCGACTGTAATCAGACCAGCGGCAACGGCGGCAGGGGTACTGAACTGGCCCGCTTTTTTTTCTTCGGCAACAGCGCCTGGCTCGGCTCCACCGCCGGGGACTTCTTTTTTCTCAGGGCTTAATAAGTTGACTTTAATCATTTTTCATCTCCAACAGCTCGCAGCGCCAATCCCATTGCCACATTAAAAACCGGCGCCATTTCCCGGATGAAATCCAGGTCGAATTTCTTAGGATTAATTTCGATATTGTTAAATGGATTTACTATCTCCACCGGTATATCGAATTCCTGGGAGAAGAAATCGATAATGGATTCAAGGTTTGCGGTGCCCCCACTGAGCAAAATGTTGTCGATTCGGCCTTCGGTCGTGTTGGAACGATAAAACTCGAAAGTTTTCTTGATTTCACTTTTAAGTTCGCTGAATATTAAATTAATCACCGGTTTAACAGCGGCTGGGGATACGCCCTCGACCTGCCTCCCTTTTTTGACGGATTCAGCCTTTTCATATTTGAGGTTCAATTCTTTTTGGATCAAATCCGTAAACTGGTTACCTCCGAAGGCAATATCTCTCACGAAAACCGGGGCGCTATTTCGGGCGATAACCACATTGGTGATAGAAGCGCCGATATTTATGATGGCAATGCAGCGATTATGATACATTTCATAATTGATAAGGACGCTGTTTAATACGGCAAACGATTCAAGATCGACGATCCTGGGGGTTTTACTGGCAATGGCGATCACATTTAAATAATCGTTGAGCTTTTCTTTTTTGGTGGCGGCCAGGACAACTCCTACCCGGTCCGGGTGGATATCCGGGGACTCGATAATCTCGTAATCGATATTAACTTCTTCAGGGGTAAAAGGAATATGCGGTCTGGCTTCCCATAATATATGTTCATGCATTTCGCCTGGGCTGAGCCGCTGCACTTCGATCCGTTTGACAATCACCGAACTGCCGGATACGCCGAACGACATATCGGAGGTTTTGGTCTTACTCTCATAAAAAACGTGTTGAATGGCGTCGGCCACAGCCGTGGAATCCATGATACTACCTTCGACGATGGATTGATAAGGCACAGGTTCATAGCCCAGGGCCATCAACTCGTAAGAAGTTTCTTTTCCTTTTTTCCTGGGATTCAATTCCACCAATTTTAAAGCAAAAGACCCCATATCCAGGCCCACCATTTTTTTCTTTGCAAAACTCAGAAATGCCATGAATATCTCCATTCATTTTTTTTCATTTTTATAACCCACATGTTTCTAGCACAGCAATAATCAAATGTCAAGCATTTTTTTATTTTTTTTGTAGCAATATAGCCAATCTCAGTGTTTTTATTCCTCGAAAGGCTCAATATGAATTGATTTCCGAAAAATGAACTTTTTTTATTTTTTTTTGTAGTTATATCGGGGGTTTCAACCATACAAGGTGTCAAAATACCGGGTACAATTGGATGCAGTCCATTCACCTTATTAAAACACTTTTTATAATTGGATTTCCGGGCTTTCATGCCGGCATTTGAAACATCCAAATAAGTCATTACATCCATATATATCATACCTCCAGGCTATACCTTAGCAAATTTAATGCCAATGTGACAAATCCCGGGAAACCTTTATATATGAATGCCTTTCATTATTTCCCCCGGAAATAACCGGCGTCATTTTCCTGACACTTTGTAAAATTTACCGGTTCCGACTCTCTTGCGCAATGCCTGGCTTAGTGTTTAATCCACGGCGAAAAGGGCGCATTTTAAATATTCCGACTGATAAAGAGGTAGTAAGATGTGGTGATCATAGGGTTGGGTTTTGTAAACCAGCAATTTGACCCGCCTCCGGGCGTCGAATGCGGCCTTTTCCATCACATCGAGGAAATCTTCCCGGCTGAAAAAATGGGAACAGGAACAGGTGATCAAAAAACCGCCGGGTTTGATCATTTTGATGGCCCTGAGATTGATTTCTTTATAGCCCCGCAGTCCCTCTTTGATTTTGCTCCTGGATTTGATAAAGGCGGGCGGGTCCAGGATAACGACATCTTTCCATGCATTTTCACGGCTCATTTCTTTTAATACAGGGACCGCATCTCCCTGGGTCAAAATAAAATCACCGCTGTCGAATCCATTGAGAGATATGTTCTCTTGTGTTTGCTCCAGGTAGCGGCGGGAGACTTCCA
>JAUPLE010000447.1 GCA_030837085.1 Acidobacteriota bacterium
AGATCCTCATTGTTCAAAGTCACAGGGCAAGGGCGGCAGTAGATTACTTCGCTGTCCCTATGGATAAACACCATACGGCAGTCTTGTATTTTCCCGTTGAATTCCAGGCCGACGTTAATACTCATTTCTATGGGAGTATTCCCTCTCCTGACGCGGGTATTATTCCAGAAGGAGCGCGTCTCTGAAACCGGGACTTCCAATATATTGAGGCGATTGATACCGGCGCCAGTACGCTCCCGTTTCTCTTTCTGGGGCTGCCCTTTTTTTTCATACCAGGCCCGGATACCCCGGTTCCACAACGCCAGGGCTTGAATCGCGCTGGTCTTACCTGAGTTGTTGGGCCCAATAAGAACCGCCGGCTGACCTAAGTCGATACGAATCTTCTTACCGAACGTCTTGAAATTCTCAATTTCTAAGTACCTTATTCGTTTCATGCTATTACCATATAATCTTTTAACACAAAAATAAAAATTTTGCAAATCCGCTATTTTCACAATCTCATTGACAAATACAAAGACTTCGGGTATAACTCAGTATTACAAAATCTCTTGTCCATAAAGACCTTAATTTCGAAAATAGGGAAAACAATGACCATGACTGAGAAAAAACAAATGACGGTTTTTATCTCGTATGCCCACGATGACCAGGCATACGCGGATGTATTTCTCAAAGAATTTGAAAAACATGCCACCCTGGCCAAAGAATTCAAATGGATTCCCTGGACCGAGAAAAACATCCGGCCCGGGAACTACTGGCACAAGGATATCCAACGCCAGGTAAACGGCTGCGATTTTGCTATCCTCTTGCTGAGCAAAACCTTCTTAAACTCCAAGTACTTTGAGAAAAATGAATTCAATAATCTCTTAAAACGGGCCGGGGATGACCGTTTTTTGTTTTTCCCAGTGCTGTTGGAATCTTGCGACTTGTCCACTTTGGAAGAACTTGAAAAACGGCAATTCTTCATGCCCAAAGGGGTAAAATACGGCAAGCCCCACCTGGATCATATTTCCTATGCCGACCTGGTGGAATTTAATAAAGCCAATGGCGCACCGCTCCCGGACCCGATGCGCAAACGCTACATGATGGACCTGGTCAAAATCCTCGAAGAAACTCTTAAACAATACAAACCCTCCACACAAAAAAAAGAAAAAGAAAAAAATAAATATTTTAAACTAATCAAGCCCGCCGGGGAATTGATTCCCGAAGACATCCTGGAGCCGGGGAAACGGGCGGATTCCAATCGAAATCTCTACTGGCGGCGCACGCCGGATAATTTGCTGGATGAACATTTGAGAAACGGCCGCTCAGTACTGGTGGTCGGCAACTCGCTGTCCGGGAAAACCCGCGCCCTTTTCGAAGCTTTGAAAAAACTGGAAAATACCACGGTACTGGCGCCGAAAGATAACCTGGTTCTCCCTACCGAAACAGACGATGAACCACTGCTGCCGGAAATGGGAAACGAACGGTTCGTGGCGGTATTCGACGATATCGACCGCATCTTGAGTAAAAATTCAAAGGAAACGCTGGAAAACTTCCTTCTGCTGCTGCTTGAAAAAAAAGTTATTATCGCCGCCGCCTGCCGGCGGGGCAATGAGTTCCGCCTCCTGGAAAGCATGCTCTCTTACCCCATCCGGGAAAATTTGGAACCGGTCTTTATCAACCGTATGACGGAAAACCAGGCAGTCAATTTTAAAACCTTCTTCGCCAAGAAAAATAAAAATACCGGCGTATTGGATGAAAAGGCCTTCGACGGTAATATCGGTTCCTATTTTATGGATTTATCCGTTATGTACGAACGGTACCTGAACCTGGAAAAGCTTGTAAATGAGTATGACCATCTCTTTATCCCGGACAGGCTGCCCAGGGAGATTTTAAAAGCACTTAAATATTTTTATTACACGGAAAATACCGAAGGAAAAGCCTTCTTCAGTATAGAAAAGATAAAGGATTTTTGCGAGCGCTCCCTGCTGGGCAAACGCTCCAGGCCGAAAAGCAAAGATAAGGTCGAAAGAACCGGCGACAGGAAAGAAGACCACAAAACTGCCAACGCTGCCAACGCCTGGCAGCAGCAATTAGACCGGTTCGCCTCCCCTAAATCCAAGGAAGAATTCTCGCCCGCGGAATGGCAAGATGCCTTTGCCGTGCTGAGCGATTCAGACTACGAATTGAATTTCATTCGGCTCGACGGAACACTTATCCAGGCGGAAGAAGTATACCTGGAACGGGTGGTGGAAAACAGGCTGCCGCTGAATCGCATTTTAGCCATCCTCCAAGGCGTTTACAAAGGAGAAAACCTTCAACGGCATGGGTTCCTGACCTCTGTTTTCGGCTTTACCAAATTGATTAACCTGGCGCGTTCAGCAGAGGAAGCTTATAATATCCTGCCCAAACTCAAAGCCCTGGGCATTCAACCTAATGAGGTCACCTTCACTTCACTCATTAACAAAGCCGAAAACTTCAAAGACGCTCTCTCTTTCTTTGAGAAGATGAAAGAAAACAATATTCAACCCGATGTAGTCAGTTTCATGTCGCTCATTAACAAAGCAGGAACCTTCAACGATGCCGTCACTCTCCTGGATAAAATGAAGGAAAACAATGTAAAGCCAAATGAAATCACTTTCAACTCGATTATCAACAAAGCCACCACTTTTAATGACACTGTTATCTACCTGGATAAGATGAGAGAACATGGTTTGAAAGCCGATGCCATCACCCTTACCTCCATGCTCAATAAAGCAGAAAGCCTTAAAGAAGCGGTCACTTTCCTCGAAAAAATGGCAGAACACGACATAAAGCCAAATGTTTTCACCTTCTCTTCATTATTCGGCAAGGCAGATACTCCTAAAGACATCATCGATATCTTAAAACGAATGAAAACCCAGGGTCTCCAACCTAATAAAATCATCACCGACCAATTGATCTTGAAAGTGAAGCAAAACCCCGGGCAAACCCTGGAAGACCTTTTCGCCGCTTTCACTCCCGGGGATATTTTCAAAGATTTACTATTCAACCGGTTCATCAGCGAAGCCTGCCGGGCCGACGCTTCGGGTCTCGAAACCATCATCCCCCACGCCGAAACCATCGCTGCCCAAAAAGACTCCATTATTATCTACTACGCCCGGCTGTTCGAATACAACAACGCGGCAGACACGGCCTTAAAAATCCTGGAAAACATCAAAACCCCCACTTTCGATTTTTACAACATCAAAGCCAATTGTTTCAAAACCACGGATTTTCCGCAAGCCCTGGAATTATACAAAAAAGCCCTGGAAACCACCTCGGATAAAGACCCAGGCCAAAAAGCCATCG
>JAUPLE010000448.1 GCA_030837085.1 Acidobacteriota bacterium
GGAGTATGGCTATTCACCTCTACATTATTCTCTTTAGACCCGGACAAAGCGATTACCCAGTACATCCTGGATGTTTGGGGCATTGAAAAGGGCCTCCCGCAAAGTACGGTTTATACCATTAGCCGTTCCAGGGTCGGTTACGTCTGGCTGGGGACAGAGGAAGGCCTGGTTCGTTTCGACGGCATCAATTTCAAAGTTTACGATAAAAAGAATGTCCCGCAAATATTAAATAATTTCATCAAGATCCTTTGCGAAGACCGGGAAGGGAATCTCTGGATCGGCGCCCGCGGCGGCGGTTTAACCTGCCTGAAAGCAAAAGACGGGATATTCTCCACTTACACCACCCGGGAGGGATTGCTCAGCGACATGCTGTGGTCGATTTATGAAGATCACGAAGGCATCCTGTGGATCGGTACAGACGCCGGGTTAAATCGCAAAGAAAACGGGGAAAACATTTCCTTCACCACCTACTCCACCCGGCAGGGCTTAAGCAATGACCGGGTAAGGGCAATTGGTGAAGATCGCGAAGGCAATCTCTGGATTGGTACGGAAGAAGGGTTGAACCGCATGAACCGGGAAAATGGGTCATTGTCATTCACCCGGTATACCACCCGCGAAGGATTATCCGACAATAACATTACGTCGCTTTATCGAGACCGGCAAGGGAACCTGTGGATCGGCACAAGCAACGGGGGTTTGAACCGGTTGGACTGGAAAAACGGCGTCCCCTCTTTTGCCGTATATACCACCCGCGAGGGTTTATCCGATAACCGGGTAACCGCCATCCTTGAGGACCAGGATGGGAACCTGTGGATCGGGACCTACGGCGGCGGCTTGAACCGGTTCATTCCCCAAAAAGGAACCTTCACCGCCTGTACTACCAGGCAAGGCTTAACCAATAACATCATATGGTCGCTGTGTGAAGACCCGGAAGGAAGCTTATGGATCGGGACCTACGGCGGCGGCCTAAACCGCCTGAAGAATTTAAAATTCACCACGTACACCCCCCAGGAAGGTTTGAGCCATGATATGGCGAGAGTTATCTGGGAAGACCGGCGCGGTTACGTCTGGATCGGTACGGAGGGCGGCGGCGTGAACCGGTTGGACCGCACCGCCAGGACCTTCACTGTCTACTCCGACAAAAACGGCCTGTCCGAAAACCTGGTCAGGGCCATATATGAAGACCGCGAGGGCATAATGTGGATAGGAACCGACGGTGGGGGTTTGAATCGTCTGGACCCGAAAAAAGGTATATTCACGATTTATACCGTCAAAAACGGCCTGGCCAATGACCATATCAAAGCCCTCTATGGAGACCGGGCCGGGAACCTCTGGGTAGGGACGGAAAGCGGTTTAAACCGGCTAAGATTTCCCGCGGCAAAGACCGGGCAATTCGCCGACCTGACCACCTATACCACCAGGAATGGTTTATCTAACGATATGATCCGGTATATCTGCGAAGACCGGCAGGGTTTCATATGGATCGGCACGGAAGGCGGCGGTGTGAACCGGCTGGACCCGGCCAAAGGAACCTTTTCCTCCTATTCCACCAGGGATGGCTTATCCAATGACATGATCAGGGATATCTATGAAGACCGGGACGGTTACATGTGGATCGGCACAAAGAACGGGTTAAACCGCTTGAAAGACGGGAAAATCATAAGTATTTCCACCAAACAAGGTCTCTATGACGACGTAGTCTTCCGAATTCTCGAAGATGACCGGGAAAACTTCTGGATGAGTTGTAATAAAGGCATCTTTTACACATCGAGGAAAGAGCTGAACGAAGTTTGCGCTGGGAAAAAGAAAAAGGTTCACTGCACGGCCTACGATGAAAAAGACGGCATGAGGAGTAGGGAATGCTGCGGTAGTTCCCAGCCGGCCGGTTGGAAAACCCGGGACGGCAAGCTCTGGTATCCCACGCTCAAAGGGGTGGTGGTGGTGGACCCCAATAACATCCGGGTTAACCAACTGCAACCCCCGGTGGTGATCGAAGAAATCCGGGTGGATCGCAATAAATTCTTCCCCCCCTTCAATTCAGGCGAAAAACAAGGAAGACTGGTTTTAGCGCCGGGCGCGGATCGGTTGGAGATTCATTATACAGGCCTCAGTCTCCTATCGCCCAGGAAAGTACGTTTCAGGTACAAACTGGAGGGGTTCGATAAGAATTGGCACGAAGCCGGAACGCGGAGGATCGCTTATTATACAAGAATATCCCCGGGAAACTACACTTTCCAGGTAACGGCCTGCAATAATGACGGCTTCTGGAATAACATCCCCGTGTCCATATCTATTCGTCAGGCGCCCTATTTTTATCAAACGCCCTGGTTCTATATGTTAAGTGCGTTTGCATCCGTCGTTCTCGCTTTTGCCATCTACCGGCTCCGGGTTAGACAATTAACTCTTCACAAAAAAGAATTAGAACAACAGGTGACCGAACGAACCCGCCAATTGGAGGCGACCAACAAGGAATTGGAACAACTATCCATTGTGGCCAGGGAAACGGATAATGCGGTTCTCATCATGGATGGGCAGGGAAATTTCCAATGGGTCAACGAGGGCTTTACCCGGATGTATGGATACACCCTGGGGCAATTAATCAGCGAAAAAGGCGCCAATATTATCGGTCTCAGCGCCAACCCAGATATTGCCAATGTGATGGCCGGGATTGCCGTGCATAAGGAGCCTGTTGTTTACGAGGCCGCCCAACTAACGCGCTGGGGAGGGATAGTATGGGCCCAAACCTCGCTGACGCCGATTTTTACCGGCGATGGAACGTTAACGAAAATAGTGGCCATCGATTCGGATATCACCCGTATTAAAGAATCGGAGAATCAAATCATCAAGCAAAGCGAAGAGATTCTCAAAAAATCGCAGAAACTGCAAAAAGCCATCGAAGTGGCGCGCAAGGAGCGGGAGGCGGCCAATGCGGCCAACCAGGCCAAAAGCGAATTCCTGGCCCGTATGAGCCATGAAATACGCACCCCCATGAATGGTATAATCGGTTTTACCGATCTACTGCTGGATACCCGCCTGGATGAGGAACAATTGGAATACGCCCACACCATTAATCGCAGTGGTGAAGCCTTGACCGCCCTGTTGAACGATATCCTTGATTTTTCCAGGATCGAGGCCGGGGAATTGGTTATTACCCCTATTGATTTCGATCCCGAAGTAACCACCTTCGATGTGATGGAAATCGTACTCCCCCGGATGGGTACTAAATCCATGGAAATGATATGCCGCATCGGCGACAATGTGCCGGCCTATGTTCGGGGCGACGCCGGGAGGTTCCGCCAGGTGCTCATCAACCTACTGGGTAATGCGGTTAAATTTACCCGGGAAGGCGAGATCGAACTTTCCCTCCAGGTGGAGAAGGAAGAAAAAAGCAGGATCAAATTCCACGTCACGGTACGGGATACAGGGATCGGCATCCCGGCAGACAAACTGGAAACGATCTTTGATGTGTTCCAGCAGGGGATTAGTTCCAGCCCCGGGCAGTACAGTGAGTACAGCGGTACAGGACTGGGTTTATCTATTTCCAGGCAAATTGCCAGGTTAATGAAGGGAGATGTCTGGGCTGAAAGTACACCGGGCCACGGGAGTACTTTCCATTTTACCGCCTGGCTGGATAAGTCCAGGAAAAAACTCGACGGGGAAAAAGATATGTTGAAGCCGGGAATCCTGGCCGGTAAAAAAGCCCTGGTTATCGCATATAATCACAGTATCCTGGAACTATTAACCAACCTGTTGGAACGGGGTGGTATGCGGGTTTCGACATTAACTCAACCGGCAGAGGCGGTTCAAAATATACGAGAGAGTTACAACGGGAATAACCCGGTGGATATTTGCATCGTCGATATTGATACGCCGGGGGTAAACGGGGCTGACATGGTAAAGCAGGTGCGTACATTGCCGGCCCCCATGGTGAAGCTGCCGGTGCTGGCCTTTTCTTCTCCATTGGTAGGGCATTCCAGGAGGTACCAGGAGGCGGGTTTCGACGGGTTTCTGCCTAAACCTATCCGGAGAAGAAAGCTGCTGCAAATGGTGGAATACCTGCTAGCAAAAGCGCAAACGGTTGAAAACATAGATAATAGCCAGGGGAGCGACCATAAAGCGACCCGTTTCTCAATTACAGAGGAAGCCAAGCATTCGATTCATATTTTGTTGGCGGAGGATAATGCCGTCAATCTGAAGTTGGCAAGTTATATGTTGACAAAAGCGGGATACAAGCTGAGTGTCGCCGAAGACGGGGAAAAAGTTGTAGAAATGTTTACCGCGGCGCCGGAGAAATTCGACCTGATTTTTATGGATATCCAGATGCCGCGGATGAGCGGTCTGGAGGCCACGCGACTCATCCGCGAGAAAGGTTTTAAAGATATTCCCATTATTGCCATGACGGCGCAGAGTATGAAGGGGGACCGGGAAAAATGCCTGGCTGCCGGCATGAATGATTATATTGCCAAGCCCATTAAGCGGGAAGTGGTGTTTGCCATGGTCAAAAAATGGCGTTTGGATAAATAATAAATAAATAATCAAAAAGTTTTGGGAAGTCAAGAAACCCTTTTTCAAAAGGGTTTCTTGTCGCCGAAGGCAAATTCACAAAAATCTTTTTATAATCTTCAAGTAAGGAAGGAAATCAAGGCCGCTCTGGGAAAGGATATTATGATCGTGGGCAATGGTTTCCGAGGCGCCGACTTTGATTATCTTGCCTTTGTCCAGGATGGCGATGCGTTGGCATATGGAAAGGGCCAATAATATGTCCTGGGAAATAATGACCCGTGTCAAAGGTAAGTTTTCGATCATTTCGATAATAGTCAATATGCTTTTATAATCAAGATTGGCAAAAGGCTCATCAAGGGCGATTACCAGTGGATTCATGACCAGGGTGGTGGCCAGCGCCACGCGTTTCTTTTCGCCAAAGGAAAGATGGTGGGAAGATAAATCTTTCAAATGGGACAGATTCATTTTTAGTAAGATATCATGAATCTTTTCATCGATCTCAGCCGGCTTGAATCCCAGGTTAAATAACCCAAACGCAATATCTTCGTATACGGTGGGACAGAACAACTGATCGTCCGGGTTCTGGAAAACAATGCCCACTTTTTCCTTTATTTTCGCATCGCTTTTCTTGTCGATTTTAATACCATCCACGATAATCTCACCCTCGCCTTTCAGTATACCGTTCAAATGCTGCAGCAGGGTTGATTTGCCGGCACCGGTAGGACCGATGATACCGAAAATTTCGCCTTTGCGGATTTCCAGGTTAATATCTGTTAACGCGTGGTGGCTATCCGAGTAAGAGAAATTCAACTCTTTTATTGTTATAATATTTTCATTATTTTCTAAACTTTCCATAATAATCTCGCTGCCGTGACCGCCGTGACCATGGCCAGGAAAAATAAAGCGGCCAGTAAATCAATGAATTTCAACCGGTGGGAATCGGCCTCTGGGAAATCGCCGGAAAAGCCCCGGGAAATCATTGCCTTGTATATCGAATCGGATCGCTCCATGCTCCTGAGGAAAATCCCGGCCGCGATGTTCCCGTACACCCTGGCCCAGGGCATCCGCAATTGGGGCGTCCGGCTTTTGTACGCCCTCAGCGTACGGTGCAGTTCATCGACAAAAATAAATATATAGGTATAAACCAGTTTGGATAGGGTGGTTACGATCAAAGGGAATTTGTATTTTCGCAAGCTCCACAACAGTGCGTCAAAGCGGGTGCAAGAAACCAGCAGGGTAATGACAAGGATGGATAGATAAATCTTTAACACCAAGGGAACAATGGTTCCCGGGACATCTCTATGTTCCATGAGACAGGATAAATAGGTGAAAAAGGAAAAGATCAACGCCAGGGGAGTCACCATCACGAGTTTCTTAAAATAAAAATGAAAGGGAACTTTGCTGATGACCATCAGGATCAATACGACGCCCAGGTACAGGGAGAGCAGCCGGATATCCTGGGAAGCGGCGATAAGGATCAAAAAGAAAAAGGATAACAGCAGTTTTATCCTGGGGTCCAGCCGGTGGAGCACGGAATCCAGGATGCTGTATTTATCGATAAAATCATGCTTCATTTTTTACTTCTATTTTTATCTTTTTTATTTTCCTTTTGTTTTTTCCAGTGGTGCAGGATAAAGGTTATGACCAGGATCAACAAAACACCCAATACGATTTTTAGGATATGGCAACACGTATCGTTTTGAGTAAGAATAGATTTATCCTCGACCTTTTGAGTTCCGGGTAACGGTTGCGAATCGCCGGGAGTTTTGACTTCCTCCCCTGTTTCCGTGGGTTTAGGAAGCACTTCGAAGAAATCGTTTTCCACGGCCACTTCACCGGTGCTCCGGTGGCCCATCGCGTCATCCACTTTTATAGTCCATTTACCGGTTTGATCGGGATAAAAACAGAAAATCCCATTTTTATCCGTCTTCCCCGACTGGAATTCCTTTTTTTCGGTCTCAAAACGGACAATCACTTCGGCGTGGGCAAGGCCCTGGCTGCCGTGGTATTTTGCATTGACAATGATGCAGGGATATTTTTTTATGATGGTTAATTGGATACCATGGCCATACAGCAAAAAACTCCCGCTAAGAAAAATCATTACCA
>JAUPLE010000449.1 GCA_030837085.1 Acidobacteriota bacterium
CCCATTACCTGGATGCCTTCATCCAGTTTCACTATGCCGATGGCATAGGGCGTCAGGTCTTTGAATCCCGTGGGGGCAACGCGGATGATGGTATAAGTAACCAATTCGCCTTTGCCAGCCAGCCGAATGGTTTCGAATTCCCTGGTTCCGCAGTCCGGGCAGATCAGCCGGCTGGGGAAATGGATCGTCCCGCATTTTTTGCATTTACCCGCTTCCATCCGGTAGCGTTCGGTGTTTCTCGCCAATGTCTCGGTACGTGCATACTCATGATCGTGCCTCCAATATGTGAATTATACTGCTGCCACCTGAACCGCCCATATTTTGGGTCATGGCGATCCTGGCGTTTTTGACCTGGCGTTTGCCGGCTTCACCCCGCAGTTGGGCGACGGCTTCTACCACCTGGGCAACGCCCGTGGCCCCCACCGGGTGGCCTTTGGACTTTAAACCGCCGGAAGGATTGATAGGGAATTTCCCGGTCAAAGCGGTTAAACCGTCCATTACGGCCGGGCCTGCTTTTCCCGGTTCTACAAGGCCGATGGCTTCCATTACCATGATCTCGGCAATGGTAAAGCAATCGTGCACTTCGGCGAAACTCACATCTTTAATAGTTTTTCCCGCCATTTTCAGGGCGCGTTGGGCGGCTTGTTCCACCACTTCCAGCTTTAAGATATCTTTCCGCTGGGCAAGGGCGATGGTATCCGTGGCGTGTCCGATGCCGGTGATAACGGCATAGGGTTTATTCAGTTTTTTGGCAATTTCTACGGGCGCCAATAATACGGCGGCCCCGCCGTCGGTAATGGGCGAACAGTGCAGCAGCCGCAAGGGGTCCGCCACCATGGTGGAATTCATTACCTGTTCCAACGTGAATTTACAGGGGAACTGGGCATGGGGGTTCAGGCTGCCGTTGTCGTGGTTTTTGACCGTCACTTGCGACAGTTGTTCCAGGGTGGTGCCGTATTTTTTCATATGGGCCTTGGCCATCATGGCATAGAGGCCGGGGAAAGTGATGCCGTGGAAGGCTTCATAATCCTGGTCTGCCGCGGTGGCCAGTGCATAGGTGGCTTCGTTGCCGTCGACGTCGGTCATTTTTTCAACGCCAATGGCCAGGGCGTATTCAGCCAGGCCCGAGGCCACTTCCATATAGGCTGTTTTAACGGCCAATCCACCCGAAGCGCAGGCGGATTCAACGCGGGTGGCCGGGACAAAACGCTGCCCCAGGTAATCGGCCACCAGGCTGCCCAAATGTTCCTGGGCGTTGAACAAACCGCCGGACATACAGCCGATGGTAATAGCGTCTACTTTTGAAACGCCGGCGTCATCCAGGCATTTCAAAGCGGCTTCCACCGATATATCACGGAGAGACTTTTCCCACAGTTCTCCCCAATCTGTCATCCCGATTCCAATTATAGCTACTTCTTTCATGGTCTACCTCCTTATTCTCTCATCCGCTCATTCGGGCTTGAGTATTTTGCGCCGGAATTTGGCGTAGGTTCCGTACTCGATGTATATTTTGTATTCATCCAGTTGTTTCCTTGTCCTGGGGGCCAGGTCCTTGACTTTCGGCAGCCGGTCGGTGGTGCGGAAGATAAAAGCGTCGCTGCCGGCGCCGGAGCCGTAGGAAACCAGCAAGATCAATTGGCCCGGTTTGGCTTCATCGAGGGTGGCCGCAAGGCCGATGGGGGATGAACCCGAGTACGTGTTGCCCAGGGTGGGGCACAATAACCCGAATTTATATTGGGCTTCAGTGAATCCCATCCGTTTGGCCGCATTGGCGGGGAATTTGCCATTGGGCTGATGGAAAACCACGTAATCAAAATCTTGCGGTTTCTTATTGGCTTTTTCCATCATTTCCCTGGCGGCGGAGTACAGGTGTTTTTCGTAAGCCGGTTCGCCGGTGAAGCGTCCGCCGTGTTCCGGGTAATGGGTGTGTTCCCTGCGCCAGAAGTCCGGTGTATCCGTCATATAGGCGTGGGTATCCAGCAGTTCTGCCACCAGGTTTTCCGCGCCCATTACATAAGCGGCGGCGCCTGCGGCGGCGGAGTATTCAAGGGCATCCCCGGGCGCGCCCTGCGATGTATCCGCGCCGATGCCCAATGCATAGGGCATTACGCCGGATTTCACTAAGTGGAGAGCGATGAACATACCTTCGGTGCCTGCTTTACAGGCAAATTCCAGGTCTGCCGTATGTACATGGGGACAGGCGCCCAGTGCTTCGGAAACAATGGTTCCCGTCGGTTTTACCGCGTAGGGGTGGGATTCGCTGCCCACATAGACAGCGCCGAGTTCTTTGGGATTAATACCCGCCCTGCGAATGGCGTTGCGGGCCGCGTTCACCGAAAGGGTGGCGCAGTCTTCATCAGGGGCCGGCACGGATTTCTCGTTCAGGTTCAGACCTTTTTTAAATGCCGGCGCGTCTGCTCCCCAAACTTTGGCGATTTCTTCTACTTTGATCCTATATCGGGGGATATGGGTTCCATATCCAACAATGCCTACCATAGGTACCTCCTATTCTTTATTGATTTGGTAATAGTTTTGATGTCACTAACCTAAATTCTTCCGAGTTAATTACCATACTATATGATATAAGATTAATTATTAATTGTCAATTGTTAATGTTAAATGTTAATGAAAACGGCCCCCTTCGGGGATAGGGGCGTTTTACGAGGTACGGCACAGGCAAGAGGAAGAACGTCGGGCTAAGGTTAATCTCGCTCGTTGATTTCCATTATCCCTTTTACGGTTTCTTTCATTTCGGTGCTGAATCCTTCAAATTCGGCATCTGTCATAATCCCATTGTACAACAAATGAAGAATCTTATATAGAGCGGTAGACCGTCGATAATCATCGAAACAATCGGCGATCAGGTCATCTTTTTTGCGGTAGTGTTCGTAAAGGGCAATAAATACCTGGTATTGTTCCCGGTTTTCTTTATTTTTCAATTTCAATTCCGCTTCCCGGTTTATTTTAGCGCAGGTTCTTTCCAGCAGAATGGGTTTCAATTTTTTTAAGTACTTCCAATCGGATTCTTTAATCTCTTTGTCCATATAATTATTTACCTCCACAATGTAGTGAAAGAGAAGGATATTATACAATTTCCAGATCAGAATTACAATGGAGAGGGCAATCCTAAATTCACCGTCTAATGCTTCCAGGCTGTAGACGTAATCCCTTCCGCTTTATCCCTACGCCGATCCTCGGCTCCGGGAACCCGTCTCGCCGATTTTCGTTCCTCGAAAATTCGGCTCGCAGGGCGCTCCA
>JAUPLE010000450.1 GCA_030837085.1 Acidobacteriota bacterium
ACCCTTACACTGGCCGTGGGCGATGCGATTTCCATCGCACTGATGGAAAGGAAAGGTTTCAGCGAAGAGGACTTCAGGTATTATCACCCCGGCGGTAATATCGGGAAGAGGTTATTGAAGGTAAAACATTTGATGCACACGGGCGCTGCGCTGCCGATTGTGAAATCTTGTATGCGTATGACCGAGGTGCTGCCCATTATGAGTGCGAAAAAATTTGGCATTGCCATTGTGATGGATGATGATTCCAATGTGACAGGAGTTATCACGGATGGCGATTTGAGAAGGTTTTTATTAAAAGGCGTTGATTTTGCAACGGCGAGCGCCGCCGATTGTATGACCAGGAACCCTTTGTGTATTGGAGAAGACAACCTTGCAGTGGAAGCCTTAAAAATCATGGAAAGTAAATTGATCACTTCATTGGTTGTGTTGGAAAATAAACAGTTGAAAGGTCTACTACATTTGCATGATTTGTGGCGGACGGAGATGATATAATGGATCAAAAAGAACTGGCGAAGAGAGTGAAATTGATCATCATGGATGTTGATGGTACCCTTTCCGACGGCAGGTTTTATTCTTTGCCTGATGGGACTATTTTGAAATCCTTTGATGTGAAGGACGGTACGGGAATTATTTTTGCCGGGTTGGCCGGGATTAAAACGGCTGTCATTACCGGGAAAACATCCGAAGCGGTAAAAAAGAGAGTTGAAGAACTGCATATAGATGATTACTATGATGGCGTCGTGGATAAGACCAAGCCCTTTTATGAATTATTGACGAAATATGAATTAAAAAAAGAAGAAGTGGCTTATATCGGCGATGATATCGGCGATGCCGAAGTCATGGGTATGGTCGGGTTTTCAGCAGCCGTAGGGGATGCCCACCCGCTGATTAAACGCATCTCTCACTATATTGCCAAACGTTACGGCGGTAGGGGTGCAGTGCGGGAACTAATCGATTTTATCCTGGATGTCCAGGAAAAATGGCCTGAAATCTTCTTGAAATTGAAAGCCTCTGATGATGAAAAGGAATTAATGAAAAAGATCAATTCCTAAATTCGAAACAAATCCAAAATTGCGAAACGTAAAAGTTTTCACCACCAAGGCAACAAGATTTTCTAATAATAAAACTACTTGGTGAACCTTTGTGCCTTGGTGCCTTGGTGCCTTGGTGGCCCAAACAATTTATGGAACATAAGGATCGTGTTTATTACAGCCTGAGGACGCACCTGGAGATGCTGCGCGACAGGGTGCGCTGCCTGGCTTATCAAAGGGCTTTGGCCTCGGCAGTACAGGACAAAATCGTCCTCGATGTGGGCTGTGGCTCCGGGATATTGTCCCTCTTCGCCGCCAGGGCCGGCGCGAAACTGGTGTTAGCCGTGGATATGGATATCCCCCCCGGCGCTGAAGAAGTCGCCCGGGCCAACGGTTTGGCAGCCTGCGTGCAATTTTTCCAAGGCAACATCCGGGATATCGAGCTTCCCGTCGATTCAGTCGATATTATCGTTTCAGAGTGGATGGGCGGCCTCTTGTTAATGGAAGATATGCTTCCCGCGGTATTATACGCCCGGGACCGCTGGCTCAAACCCGGCGGTATCTTGCTCCCCGATCGCGCCCGACTGTTTCTCGCGCCGTTGGGTAACGTGGCCGGCATCGATAGTAAAAATTTCCCTACCCTCAGGGAAACCATTTCAGCGCAAATGTGGGTCGTCCAGATCGATCCGTCACGGTTCCTGGCGGAGCCAGCCTGTATTCTCGACCTGGACCTGGACAGCATACAAGAGCCAGATGTAAAGTCTTACCAGGCGGCGTTTCGCTTTGCCATAAATAAGGTTGGCGTATTAAACGGTTTCGGCTTATGGTTCGATGTGTTGTTTAGTGAAAGTAGGCCGCCGGTATTGCTGTCAACCGCGCCGTGGCTTCCGCCCACCCACTGGGGCCAGACAATGTGGATTCTTCCTACCGATATTGATGTAAGCCCGGGCGATAACGTGTCAGGATTGTTTTCCCAGACAAAAATATCACCATCTACAGCATCTTTTCGAACGAATATCAGTGTCCAACGGGGAAATGGCGAGAAAACATCCTTTGCACAGGACATCGAGGCAAGTCCGTCGAACATGAATCCCGCCGGGGCCGATGAAGAACGCATCGGGGCGCAAGCCATATCCGGGGCATACAAGGGGAAGAAATGCTTATGGATCGGCTGCAGTATGTCATTCGCCGCCCTGGCGGCGGCAAGAAACGGCGCTAAAAGCGTTTCCATTCTAAATCACTCGCCGTGGGCGGCCCGGGCCATGCAGCAGCTTGCCGACCAGGAAGGTTTGTCCAATATACGGTTTCTTTCCGAAGTTCCTTCAGTGGCACTATCGCAAAGCAAAGATATCCAAATTTTAGGCGCGGCTGACTCCAGTTGGCAGGCGCTAATTAGCCATATCAAAGCCCGCACGGCCCTCAATCGGACTTCTTTCCCAATCAACTTTTTCCGCCTGGAGACTCCCTGGAAAGAGTTTTACGGGTTTGATTTTTCCGCTTACGCCAGGCATGATATCGAGATGTTCCATGAAGATAAACCACTAATAAATGGTCTCATGCTTGGCGATATCACCGGACGGGGCCCAACCTCCACTTTTTCCAGCCAGGAGTCACAGAACGAAGAAATCATATACACCGGGATGTGGATAAGCGACTCCCCTACTCCCGCCCCCTTAAACCTGCTTGATGGAACCTATAATTGCGTAAAAGTCGGGTTCCACTGTGGAACGGTGGTTCTTCCTCTGCCGGGTCCGGGATCGCTGGTCATTGATTACCCAAATGGCAAGCCACTGGAAAAAATCGAACTTATCATTTCCATTATAAATGGAGCAATCTGCCGGTTCGTTATAAAGATATCCTCTCATGCCTGGATGCTTCAGCAGGAGTATGAGCAGCCCCTCGTTTCCATGGGGCACATTGTGCGCAATTGATTTACTCCACTTCGATTTTGGGATTCTTTTCGAAAGGACTGTTCCGCAACGCAAGAGAAAAGATATAGGGGTAATACTTTTTCAGATGTTTCATATAAGCCACCCATTCGATGATCACATGAAAGAACGCCCGCTTGAGATCCAGTACCAGGTGCTCCTCATCCTTGACGGCCAATTGCTGGAGATTTTGTCGCAGCGCTAACTCTTCAGTCAAATGGGAAACCGCCCATAAAAGGTCGGTAAATTTCTCGTGTTCCAGGAGATTGGGATTCTCCAACATCCGCATCAAACATTCACGCTTTTCTATGAGAAAGATTTTTAATCCCTCAAGGTCGCTGCGCTTCAAATCCAATTGGAAAGCATGGTTTTTAATTCTCCCCATGGCGCTTTTTGCGAATTCCTCAGGCCAGGTTTTGTCATTTAAGGTGCGCCTCAACTCCTCGGAATTGTGATCAAAGGCAATCATCATTTTAAGGAGTTGGCGACCCATTTCACTGAAAAAAGTTCCAACCACCATATTCAATTTATTATTCAGGGCGCGTTTTTCTCGCGTCTTTAAAAGGTTATCCACGATCAGGGTCACGATTAAAACCGAAATAGGAAGAAACGCCATGTCCTGGAACAGGTAAAAGAGCGTATCCGGGGCTTTTTTGAAAATAACCACCTGTAACGCATAGAACATTAACGAGATAGAAATAAGAACTCCTGCCAATAATAGATACCATTTGTATTTTTTTTTCATGGAGTAATTATAACATAAACATTGCCCGAAAAACGCAAAACACCCAAAACACACAAAAACTAGCCGCGAAGAACGCGAAGATACGCGAATAATACGGAGCAAAAACGGGCGAACACTATTTCTCTTTCGGCGAGGGAGCGGAATATTATCTATGTGCATCAATTTTTAGCCCGTTTGGGTCATTGAAATACATAAATGCATCAACGAGAACCATATATGCTTCCTCTTACTATTAAATCGCTTAATGACGATATTTATACGCATCCGATAAATCTATTAATGCGTCAATGCGATACATATATGCACCACATTATTATATTAATTGCATGACGACATCCATATATGCAACAAGAAGATGGCCTATCGGTTCATCGCGAAGCATATGGGCCTCAACGACACCTTATTTTTGATCTTATTGAAGCAAATATGCTTCAATAAGACGCATATACATATCACACTAATGAATTAATGGATCGTTTCGATGCACATAGATATCATATTGAAGCATATAAAGATTTTTTGGATTCACATAATGTTCCATGTGAAGCGATATTCCATTAAAAAGTTGCATATTTGCTCCGACCGGGGTATAATGAGGTTTTAAAAT
>JAUPLE010000451.1 GCA_030837085.1 Acidobacteriota bacterium
ATTCCGCCTTGCGCCGGTTAATAGTATTGAGCAACCGGTTCGATGGGTCTGCATCGGGATCGATGGCCAGGACTTTATTTAAAAGTTCTTCATATTCTTCCAGGTTTTGTTCTTTCACCGCCACGGTGGTGGCCAGGGAAAGATACGGCGACGTGATTTTGCCGCCCGAGGCTTCGATAGCTTTTTTGAAATGGTCCCGGGCTTTATTGAAATCACCGCCCATATAATCGGGCATGGCGCCGTAGTATAAGGTATAGAAATCATGGACTGCGCCGCCGTCGAATCCCGGGTCCAGTTGCAGGACGCGGTCCATCAAAGCAGCAGCCCCCGGGACGGTAATTCCCACTTTCATATCGAAAGGATCGATGGCAAAAGCGCCCAACCAACCGGCGGCCGCCCAATACAAAAGCGGTACGTCTACCTTTTTCATGGGCGCCAATGCCCGGTCATACTCTTTTTTATCCAGCCGGTTTAAGAACCCGGGGTACTTATGGTCCAGGGCTTTTAAGAGGATATCGCGTCCCCTGAGGTACAGGTTTTTGGCGCGGTTAAATAAATACTTTTGTCTTTCGATTTCTTCCTGGGGCAGCATATCCGCCGGGGCCTGGATAAAGGCATTGGCGTACATGATATATAAACTGCCGGTTTGCAATTTCAAGCCCAGGTGCCAGGGCATGGATACCATCAGGGATTCATACATTTTGATGGTAAAGGGCAGGGCGTCGCCCACCAGTTCCGGGTCATTGTCGCCGGTAAACACGGTCCCGCTGCCCGGCGCAGCCAGCATATCCGCCACTTTGTTCATGGCCATCTTTTTGAGGGAACATGAATTCATTACTGTAAGACTGAGAAATATCATAACAAGATAGGAAAGAGTTTTATTCATTTTCATTTTTCTCCAAAGACCTGGGCCTGGAAAATGAGGAATTCCATTTTCTCGTCGCCTTTGTTTTGCGCAGGCAAGTAACTATTTGACGGCAGCCCGGCTTTCTGGCACAAACTACCCAGGAACTGGTCCAGGTTCCAGCCGGTTTCCGTGGCCACCTGGGGTAAGTAAACGGCCTGGTAAAAGCCCTTTTTGATAATAACGCCGTCGGTTCCCAGGCGTATTTTCTTATAGTCGTCGAGGGGCTGTAAAGGGGTCATTACTGAGATTTCAATATCGATATCTTCCAGTTCCTCTTTTTTTACCGGGTAAAAACGCGGGTCGCGCACCGCCGATTTGACGGCGTTACCCTGCACGCCCAGGTACAAAGGTTCTGTGCCCACGATAGAACCGATACAGCCGCGCAGGTCGCCTTTTTTCCTGAGGGTAACGAATACCCCGGCGGCGGCTTCCAGGTTGGCGGAGATTTCATATTTTTTCTCCAGCTCTTCCGCCAGGGCGCCGTTTTCTATGTATTGGTCAAGAGTATCCCGGGCAATGCGCAGCAGTACCTTTTGCTCTTGTTCGGATAATTTTGCCGGGGATTGAACCGTATTTGTATCAGAAGTGTTCATGACTTTTTTTCCTCCTTTTGTTTCGCTTTTTGTTTCACTGATAATAATAGAGGCGTAGCTAACGCTGAGGGAATAATCCTTGTTCCGGTCGCCGGATTTGTAATAGTCGATTAACGTCGCTTTATGCGCTTTATCCGCAAACATTTCCATCAACACGCCCACCGGGGCAAACCCGCACATGGTAATACCGGTTTTCTGACGGTAGGCAAAATAGTCGTCAAAGTCCAGTTTGGTAATAGGGTTGATAATACCCATATCCAGTTTGGTCAGGTTGGCTTCCAGGTCGGTTTTAAAAGGCGTATAATCAAAGTTGGCGCCGTAATGGGTCAGGTCGGTGCTGGCAATCACCAGGGTTTTATCGTCCACATGTTTTTTTATGGCGTTGGCCATGGTTTTAAAGTCGTTTTTGTCCAGGGAACCGAATAGGATGGGAACCACTTTAAAGGTTTTCCCTTTGAGCGCTTTTTGTAAAAAAGGCAGGTGGTTTTCGATGGAGTGTTCGTATTGGATGGCGCGGTCATTCACCCTGAAAAATTTCTCTTTGGCCAGTTCTTTGGCGACGGCGGTATCCATCGGGATGCTGCCCAGGGGTGTGGAATCAAAATCAAACGATGACACCACGGCGCCGTAAAAGCCGCCGCCGTGGGAAACACCCATGAGGATGACCCGTTCGATTTGACCGGGTTGGGAGGGAGTTTGCAATTGTTTATAGGCGTTGGCCGAGCATTGACCTGAATAACTAAAACCTGCGTGCGGCGCGATAAGGCCCACAATTTTGCCCGGCAGTTCTTTTGACTGGGCGCGGCTAAAGTATTGGTCCAGCAGGCTGGTCAAATCCGCGGCGTTTGGCGGGTACCAATTGCCCGTGGCCAGGTAGGTCCGGGTGGTTTTGGTTTCTTCGGCCCCGTTTAAAACGCACAGCAGCGCCAGCGTACATAGAAAAACAATCCATGTTTTATTTTTTGCTGCCATTTTAAACTCCTGGATAGTATACTAATCAAAACCGTTGTTATTGTCAAGTTTTTTCCTCAATTCCAATTGTTAGTTGGTCAGTGCAAAGTGCCTTTTTTTAAAAACGGTGCCTTTGGGGCTCTCTTGCATTTTTCCCCACCTTGATTTGCTTCAGCGAAGCTTTTGCTATTTGCTATCGACCCCGGAGTAATATCTTTTAAACCATAACTCGAAAACCGGATCAATGAACTCTATCTTTTTACCGACGACATCTATAATTTCTTTTTTCTCCAGGGCTTTTCTTACCCGGGTGACATTGGCAGAGGAATTGAGATTGTATTCCTTGATAACCACGGTGGAGCTTAATTGGTTGACGCCGCCGGCAATCGCTTTTAAGAAATTGACCTGGATATTACTTAAGGTCTCGATTTCCTTTTGGTACAGCAGTGAATTTTGATTCAGCAATTCCTCCACTGCCTGGTTGAGAATTTCAGCGGAGACGCAATTTTCGGCGCCGAGCCAGGTCAAATGTGCCAATTGCTGTGTATAATAAGGATGACATTTTACGTAGGCGGCGATCTGCCCCGCATACTCCTCCGCGATAACTTTCCCTGTCCTTGAGAAAGAACTCACAATGAAGGTTTTCAAATCTTCTGTAGGAATTTTGTCCAGGTAAATGACATCGCCGAACTTGTAAAAAGGCATGGATTTATTCTCAAAGAGATGCATCAACATGTGCCTCTTACTCCCGTATAGGATATAAGCAACCCGCTGATGATGCTGCCAAACGGCGCGCAGCCGCTTCTGGAATAAAACAGGTTCATCGAAATGCCCCAGGTTCTGAAACTCATCGATACAAATAATAATATTGATATTCTTCTTTTCAGCAATCTTTTCGGGAAGATTCAAAACGTCTTCATAGTTCTGTTTCATTCCCTTCATGTCGAAAGTAATTTCAAAATCGTTCAGCGGATCGGTTCCGAGGGAAATTCGCGGCGTGAGCCTACCTAGAAAGGACTTTGCCAACGCCGCTATCTCTTCGGTTTTCGAGGAAATCGCTTTAATTATCGCCCTGGTATAACTGGAATAAAAATCCTCTTCATTCCTGGTTTTAAATAAGTCAATGAAGCAAAATTTGATCTTTTTATTTTTTTCCAGGTGAAGAGCGGTTTGCTTGACCAATGACGATTTGCCCCAACGCCTTGGAGAAATCAGCATGGTATGGACGTTGTTTTCAATATTCGCTTTTAAGCGTTTTATTTCGAAACTTCTATCGGTGAAGGTATCGCCCACCACCACACGACCAAATTGAAAAGGTGATTTCATCGGTATTTCCCCCTTAAGGGATAACTGTTGTTACCCGGAAATGTAACACCGTTGTTAGTAACACCGTTGTTACATTTATGCGGTAGTCCTAGTAAACCCTTGATAATAGAAATATATTCAGCCATAGATATATTTTAAATGAAATCATTTTTTATTTCAAGATAAGCGAAAAAGTTTTTTCCCGGCAGTCACGTTTTCCCCCCTCTTGCATTTTTCCCCCATCTTTTAAGCGGGCGAGGTAATAAAACGGCTTCATAATAGCGATCTGGCGGGATTTTTTGCCGTTCTTGCGCTCATTTTAAGTCTCCCTACCCAATGGGAAGATGTTTTCCAGCTATGGGAAGGTCTTTTCCAGCTATGGGAAGGTATTTTCCATTAATGGGAACGTATAAGTATACCTATGGGAAGACATTTTCCAGCTACGGGAAGATATTTATTTGCTATGGGAAGATATTTTCCAGGCGTCAGAAAGCCCTTTTTCCAGTAAAAAATGATAAAAAATAGGTGCGGAAAGGGTTATTTTAATGAAAATACACTCCGGCTGCTACAAAACACACCCTCTTGCCTTTTTTCCCGGGTTCTGATAAAGTGTGGGCATGGAACAAAAGAAGATAGAGGCAAATCCCCCCATTGCCACGCTGGAACGTAAGCTTAAAGGGCATTCGCATTGGGCATGGAGCGTGGCGGTAAGCCCGGACAGTACCTGGGCCGTGTCCGGGGCAAGAGACAAAACCATTAAAATTTGGAATCTGGAAACCGGCCAATGCCGGGCCACACTGGAAGGGCATAAAAATGAAGTAAACTCCGTGGCCCTCACGCCGGATGGGACGCGCATTCTTTCCGGTTCCTGGGATCAAACCATCGGCGTATGGGACGCCAAAACCGGCAAGAATCTGGCCTATTTAAAGGGGCACAAACATATTATAGATTCAGTTTCACCACTGCCGGACAACCGGCGATTGCTTTCGTGTGCCACCGGTGGAGACCCTACGCTCAAATTATGGGACCTGGATTCGGGTAATTGTCTAAAGACCTTTAAAGGTCACGGCAATGCTGTTATTTCTGTGTCAGTAAGTTCGGATGGCAAACGGGCGGTTTCCGGTTCTTATGATAAAACCCTCAAATACTGGGACCTGGAGA
>JAUPLE010000452.1 GCA_030837085.1 Acidobacteriota bacterium
ATTCATAATTCAATTAATTGAACCTGAGATTCAATAAATTGGATTTCTACAGGTACAATTGGGTTGAAACCTTTTCTCATTGGCTTTCCGGGATTTGGCATAGATATTGCACTGCTTATTTACTATGAGAAGAATATCAAAAACTAATTTAAAAAATTATTTTAAAAATAAGGAGAGTTATATGGTAAAAAAACTATCAATGTTTTTTGCAGCGATGCTCATTATTGCCTCTGTTAGTTTCGGGCAATCCATTCAAACAGGCGCAATAAATGGTATAGTGACTGACCAGGAAGGAACAGCACTGCCGGGCATTACAATCATTCTAAAGTCGCCGGCGTTGGTCGTTCCCCAGATGACTACGGTAAGTAATAACGCTGGTGCGTATCGTTTTCCGGCTCTTCCTCCCGGCATATATGAAATAACCTTCATGCTGGAAGGGATGAATACGATCGTGCGCAAGGATATCGTGGTAAACCTGGGTAAGTCGGTTCTAGTAGATGTCAGCATGGCATTGAAAACCCAGGAAGAGACCATTATCGTTTCCGGGAAAGCGCCGACCGTGGATCGTCAAACCACCACCAAGACGGCCAACCTGGATATCCAGTTCCTGGAATATATCCCGGCGCTTCGTACATTGGGGAGTTACCTCAACCTTACCCCCGGCGCCACCGGCGACTCAGTCCACGGTAGTTCCGTCAGGGATACATCCTATAACCTGGATGGTATAAACCTTTCCGACCCGGCAGTTGGAGGTCAAGGTGTGTTTTTCGGCCTCGACATTATGGAAGAAATTTCAGTTGAAAGCGGCGGTCTTTCAGCCGAGTACGGCCAGGCCAGGGGTGCGGTGCTCAATATCGTATCCAAATCCGGCGGCAACAAATTCAGCGGCACTGCCAGCGTCTACTATAGGGCCCTGGGTTTGCAAGCCAATAATACCAAAGGCACTGCCCTGGAAGGCGGAAAGACTGGGTATAAGTATGAATGGGAACCCGGCATTACCCTCGGCGGCCCCCTTGCCAAAGACAAATTCTGGTTCTTCCTCAACCTGAGCTTAAACAAAAGAGAACAAACTATCGCCGGTTATCCTTATGATAAGGGTTTAGGTAATGAGGTTCCAATTGACGATTTCAGACCATATCCTTATGTCAAGTTCACCTATCAACCCAACCAGGCCAACAAGTTCTCCTTGTCCTATAATTTTTCCGATATCAGGAGGCATCATCGAGGCGCCAGCCAGTTTCAAACGGAATTGGGAACATTTACGCAGACGACCCCCAACCATGTGGGCAATTTGCACTGGACCCGTTCCTTCGGCGCCAATTTTTTCATGAATTTCAAAATCGGCGGTTATTACAGTATTTTTAAAATGCTGCGTAAAGGCACCTCCCCCAGCTACTATGAATACTACAATGCCCGTTATTCCGGCCCCGCCCCGTACGACGACATCAACCCCAGGCATCGGTTCCAGTTCAATACGGACGGCACCTGGTTCGTCGACAAACTGGCCGGTTCTCATGAGATTAAGTTCGGCGCAGAATTCCTTTATGCATGGACCGGTAGGGAACAAATTTATTCTGACGTTTCCGATGCATACGGATTCCAGGTGTATCGCCGCTACTGGTATGGAGGCGAACCCTTTTATGTCCAATACAATGTTAACTATGACAGCAAAAATGAGATGATGAATATCGGGTTGTTTGCCCAGGATAACTGGTCGATTTCGAAAAATCTCACCTTAAATATCGGTTTCCGTTTCGAATCCCAGCACGGTTATATTCCGCCCCAGGGTCAAACAGAGCCGCTTATCCTGCCTGGTATTGCCACCTATAATCGGCGCGTAGATAAAACCATCAATGCCCTTAACTGGAATACCCTTTCGCCAAGGGCTTCGTTGATTTACGATATTTTCAGCAATGGCACCACCTTATTCAAGGCAAGCTTCTCCCGGTATTACCTGGCCAATATTTCCCAATACTTTGATTTCATCAATCCCAACAGCCAGAGCGGTTACCAGGGCTATGCCGATGCGAATTGGAACGTGGCGCTGGGAGATATCTTTGCCATTTGGGGCGATCCTGTATTATTGGGTTGGAAAAACCATAAATTGCAAGCCCCCTATATGGACGAACTCACTATCGGTATTGAAAGGGAACTGTTTACCGATTGGTCCGTCGGCCTCCGTTATATCAAAAAGTGGGATAGAAAATTAATCGAAGATGCCAGTATATATGAATTGGATATGGACGCCCTGATGGACGAAGGGAAATTGATCTGGACCAACTGGGAACCGATTGAATACACCGAGACCGGTGATTATGCCGGTAATGTCGTTACCTTTTGGAATCAACTGGAACTTTATCCAGGCACGACAGCGCTGGTCAATCCCCCGGGCGCCAATAGAGATTATGATGGCGTTGAATTTACCCTCAATAAACGGTATTCCAACGGTTGGCAGTTGAATGTATCCTACGTGTGGCAAAAATCACGGGGCTTGGTCGGGACCGAATTTGGCGAAAGCTGGGGTTATACCGGTTACTTTGACAGTCCCAATGCCCATGAAAAGGCCATTGGCCCCTTCGGACTGGAAAGACGTCATCAAGTCAAACTGACGGGTATGGTCAAAGGTCCCTGGGGTCTTAATTTCGGCACCTATTTCAGATATCTTTCCGGCGAACATTACACTCGAATTGTTAGCAGCCGTTTTTATAAAATAGCTCTTAACCAGGGTACTACCACCGTCTTCGCCGAACAGAGAGGTAGTAGAACGTTGCCCGCCGTGGTAATCCTCGACCTCAAAGTAGAAAAAGCGTTCAAACTCGGACCTGTTAACCTGAGAGCTTTTGTCGATATTTTTAACGTGTTCAATAACAACAAAGCACTCAGTGTTCAGACCACCAGTAATTCCCCCACATTGGTTTTCGAGAAGATGCTTACCATCCAGGATCCCAGGATCTTCAGGTTGGGCGCCAAGATCGAATTCTAATTTAACTCCAAATAATAAAAAGGAGACGTTGATAACAACGTCTCCTTTTTTTTTAATATCTCAATCCCGCAATCCCGACAATCGAAACTTGACGTGGTTTTTCAGCGCTAAAAAATTAATTCATAGATGTCATATGATGGCATGGTCATGCCTAATTCTTCGTATACGTTGTGGGCAATGGTATTACTCTTTTCCACGTATAGTCTGAGTCCGGCGACATTTTTCTTGTAGCGGGCGATATCTTTCAGGTAATGGAAAAGCGCCGCAAATATGCCCTGCTTCCTGTACTCTTCCCTCACATAAACGCTCTGTATCCAGAGGAAAAACTTATTTCGCCAGTCGCTCCATTCATTGGTTACCATTAATTGGCCCACGATTTCGCCCTTCACTTCCGCCAGTAGATAAAATCCCTTATGCGGGTCTTTGACGATGGCTTTCGCTCCCAGTAACGCCGTTTCCGGGTCCAGGGTTTTATTTTCCGTCTCTTTGGCCATTCGGGCGTTAAAGTCGGCAATGATTTTGACATCCCTTAATTCGGCTTTTCGGATTATCATTTTATCTTTCATATTCAATACAAAAACGCACCCGGAGAGACTCGAACTCCCAACCTACTGATTAGAAGTCAGTTGCTCTATCCTTTGAGCTACGGGTGCGTTCGGAAAAACATAACACATAGGTCGAAAGGTCGTAAAAATCGGGGCGAGAGGATTCGAACCTCCGACCCTCGGTTCCCAAAACCGATGCGCTACCAGCCTGCGCTACGCCCCGCCTTACGCGCCTTACTCACTATCGGCCCCGGTTACTTTTGCTTACTTGCTTACTTGACTACTTACTTTTTACTTTTACTGTCTACGTTTACTGCATTTACAGATCGGAGATTTCGCGTCTCATCCGTTTACGCATCCTTTTCTGGGCTTGTGCGGCTTTCAACCGTTTTCTTTCTCCGGGCTTCAAGTAGACAGAATGCTTCTTAATCTCTTTGATAATCGCTTCCTGCTGCACTTTCCGTTTAAACCGCCGCAATGCACTTTCAAAAGATTCACCAGAATTTACTTCAACATACGCCAAAAATAATCACCATCCTTATTTGTTTTTATTTTGTACCAGATTGACAATTTCTATTTATACCCTATTTATCGTTTATTGTCAAGACTTTTCATCTTCCTTTTGCAATGTTTTCATTTTTCGGGTCAAACGATGGCAGCGTTTTTCGAAATCGTTTCTTTGGGCGTCGGACAGAGCAATATTCTCCAGGCCCCGGTGAACCATTGCCAGCGCTTTGACATAATTTTTTTCACGGTGTTCCAGGTGAACGGATAATTCCCGCAGCGCCAGTCGGTCATATGCACCCGTGGTAGAGGCGGCAGACAGCATTCCCCACAATTCCGCGGCCTCGGCGTACAACTTTCTTTTCTTCATAATAACCGCCAAACCTTTAACCGCTCTTTCCACTACATCCGTTCTCACCCCGCTTTGCTTCACGATCCGATACAATTCATCCGCTTTATCCACGTTCCCATACCTGTCATACAACCTGGCTACACCCAGGATTTCTCCCTCATCTTCCGTGGAAGAGATGTCTGCGACGTATTTGATTGCCTGTAAAAGAAGCCCGGCCAGTCCCAACAAGTCCAGTGCGTTGTGTTCCACGATCCCCTGGATGAGCCCATAGGAACGGGCCCGTAAATAATTAAAATATATCACGGGAATCCGGCTGGGATCGATATCCTCATCCCTGGAAATTCCCAACAAGCAGTCCCCCAGGTAACTCAATTTGCAGGACGGGTAAGTATACTTCCACAGGGCCCGGGCCGGGAAAAGAAAATCAAGGTGGAGCATTTTTAACAGGGGAAATCGTTTCCTCTGCAAAATATACCGGCCTTCCATTAACGGGAAATCGAAGGTCTTTCCATTATAGGTGACCACGGCGGAAAAGCCCTGGGCCTGGAGAAATGTGTCCACCGCTTCTAAAAATTGGGCTTCTTTATCCAGGTCATTTAAAATGAACATTTTTACACGGAAAGCTTCATCGAGGAAATAACCGAATCCCAGCATAAAAGGAATCGTACCAGCGCCGCCGGAAAGACCGGTGGTCTCGGTATCGAAAAAGACCAGCTTCATGGGCGAGACTTCCAGGAATTCATCTTCGCCGGCAATGATTGCCAGTTGGTTTGGCAAAACATTTTCCCATTCGGCCAATGCAAATTTCCCGTAAACAGTGTTTAACGGGTATGAGAATTCACGGGTAAAAAAACCTTCCCCGTCTTTTCCCGGGAAATCTTCCGACGGGGCGGACGTGGGTTTTTCCCTGGTTATTTTTTCTTCTCTTTTTAGGCTGGTTTTTACCAGTTTGTCCAGTTTTTCACGGGTAGACAAACCTTCCTGGGAATTGATGTTTTTCCAGCGGTCTTTGATTGTTTCTTTGTCTTTGTTTTTATTAAAATAAACCAGTTTATCCTGCAATTTACTCATGGTTTAAACCTAAGACAGGAAATGAATAAAACTCTCCTCTTGCCCGAGACAGTGTCCGCACATTTTTTCATTGCGAAGTGAAAATCGATCGATTAATCGATAATGTAATTCATCGGGTTCTGGTTTTTTGACATATAAATAACTTCATAATGTAAATGGGGCGCCGTACTTCGTCCGGTGCTGCCGACATAGCCGATAACCTGCCCTCTTTTAACCCTATCGCCTTCTTTCACGGCAAAGGAAGCCAGGTGACCATAACGGGTAGATAATCCAAAATTATGATCGATACAGATTAAATTTCCCAATACGCCTGCATTTTCCGTGATTAACACATAGCCGTCCGCAGCGGCAACGACTTTATTGCCCAATTGAGTCGCGATATCCAGTCCGCTGTGAAAACTCCTGCCGCCGGTAATGGGGTGGTTTCTCATACCGAAAGTATCTGTAATATATCCCCTGGTGGGCCACAAGGAAGGAGTGGCTGCAAGTCTTGCTTTCTGCCCGTTAATCTGGCTTTGTACGTAACGAAGGGTTTCTTCTATATTCCTGGCATTTTGGGTAATCGCACTGGTCTTGTTAATGAGGTCCTCGGCGGATGGTTTTTGGGGGGGGGCCGCCAATTTTCCCGGTTGAGTTTCAAGTTTTCCGCCAATGTTCCCAACCGAAGAGGAAAATTCGCTGGAATCTTCAGACCCCGGTCCACCGATGCCGACTTCCTGCAATGCATAGGGAGACTGTAAACCGGCAGCTACCATAATCTTTTCTTTAAAAGCTTCCATCCGCTTCAACTGCTCATTCAACAACTCAAAATTAGCAGTCAATTGGACTATGGTTTTTTCTTTTTCGCTATTCTCTTTTTCCAGTCGTTTCATCTTTTCCTTATCGAATGAAACCGTGAGGTAATCGAAGATAACAAAACCGAAAATCAGCAGCAATACTGAAATGGCAATAATCGAATTCTTGATGAGCTTGGAAGAGATAACGAATTCCTTACTGCTTGACGTGGCGCCCGTCATAACGATGATGGAATAGTTTTTGTTTTTCATTGCCCCTATTAAGTACTCTATTTTTTATAAAATGTCAAGCCAAATCCAGGAAAAATATGCTGATTTTCAAAAAAAAATTCCAGGAGGAAATTTTCTCCTCTCTAACGCGGGTGATAATCATTGTACAGCGAAGAAAAAATGAACAAAAAATAAAATAAACCCCGGTTAATCTTGACTTTTTAAAAAAAAAAATGTAAAAAGAGTGTGGTAATTAGGAGGATATATGAGCAAAAAAACAATTGTGCTGGCAGACAACAGTTACACGATACGTCGGATCGTGGAATTATCTTTTTCTGAGGAAGAAGATATCGATCTGGTTAGTTTTGAAAACAGTACCAATCTTCGAGAAAAATTATTGGAATTAAGGCCTGCCATTGTTCTTGTTGATATAAAACTCCCGGAATTCAACGGGTATGAAGTTTGCAGGTTTGTCAATAGCACTGAAAGCCTAAGACAAACACGAGTTTTCCTATTGAAGGGCGGTTTTGAACCGGTGGATGAGAGTTTGTTGAGGGGTTTGCGTTTTGTCGATATTATCACCAAACCCTTTGATTCCAATGCGCTTGTATCTACCATAAAAAATCTCTTAAGAGAAATGTCCACAGGCGCCTCCGCGGTGGACGCGGAAGAAATGCCTCCCTCTATCCCGGAAGACCTGGCCGAGGTTGAGAACTTAGTTGAGTCTGACGAAGAGATTAGTTTCTCAGATGTTAAGGATGTCATCCGCCCCGGGGATATCCTGTCTGAAGTCGCCGCGGGACCCGCCAGGGGACCGATGATATACCCGGATGATGAGGTATTGCCATCCGAGGAAATCACCCAGGCCCAGGGCGAACCGCCAGATACTCTCGCACCATCTTTTTCCAGCGCTGAAGATATTGATAATCCCTTCCAGGATGAAATGCACGCGGCTAAAAAACCGACAGGGGGCTTATATGATGAAGAGTTCGACATTAAACGGAATATTGAGTTGGAAGAACAGGATTTGCAAATCGGTTCTCTGACCGAAGAAGAAATGGATATAAAAAAGAAGATCGGCGCCCGGGAAATGGAGTCGTTCCAGCAAAAAATAGACGATGATGGATTCAAAGTAAGCGATGAAGAAATGTCGGCAGTAGATGATATGTTCTCTTTCTCGGCAGGAGGTCCAGGCGGGCCGGGTGGGAAAGAGAGAAAACCGGCTTTCCAGGATATCCCGGACCTCAAACCCGCTGAAATCGAAAGAGAAATGGGATTGGATTCCGATTTCGAGGAGCCTCCGTCTCCGCCTCCTGCGCCGGGTAAAATTAGAATGCCCCATGTAGATACTCAACCTGAAGTAGACGTAGATGTAGATGAGGAACTCGAATTATATCATCCCCCATCCCCATTTGATGAAACGCCGGAATTGAAAATTTTATCCCCCCAGGACGAAATGTCTTATCAGCCCACGGTTGAATCCATGGAATTTGAGGAGCCGGGGGAGATAGGTGTCCCTGAGGTGGAAATACCGGATTATAATACGTTTGGAAGCGATAATGACCTGGATGTAGAAACGGGTCCCGCTGTAATGGAGTATGAAATACCTGCCCCGCCTCCACCGCCGCCGCCGCCGCCGCCACCGCCGCCGCGGGTAACTCGTCCTGTACCACCCTCGCCCTCCACACCGCCGCCTATGCCGCAAAGACCATCCACCCCGCCGCCGCCTTCCCGGCCTGCAGCGTTTACCCCGCCCGCGGCTCCTAAAGAGTCTATTCGTCCCACGCCTCCCATGGCCCCTCGAACGCCGACCCCGCCGCCAACGCCTCAACCGCGCCCTCAAGCGGCGCCGCCTAAGCAAGCCGTCCGCCCCACACCGCCGCCGCCTCCACCGCCGCCGCCGCCTGCACCCCCCACGCAGCCCCGGCCGGCAGAAGCAGCAAAACCATTTATCGGAACAGAAATTCCTGCTATAAAAAATGAACAACTTTTAACCAACGTTGAAGACAAATTGGCCACTGCCGTTAAGGAAATGTTATGGGAAATTATGCCCCCCCTGGCTGAGAAAATTATAAAAGAAGAAATCGAAAAAATAAAATCAGACGTATCCAAATCGTTCAAGTAAAAGACTGAAAACTAAAATTAGTGGTTTGTTTTGGAGTTCGAAAAGTGAGTGGTAATCCACGGGGAAAGGTTTACAATCCCACTGAAAATGAAGCACATTGGCATGATACCTGGAAAGAAAAGGGTCTATTTAAATTGGAAACAGGCTCGAATAAACCTTCATTTTCTATCCTCTTGCCGCCTCCTTCCCGGGTGACCGGAGACCTCCAGGTTGAACATGCCCGTGCCTTGATCATACCTGATATTATTATCAGGCGAAAGAAAATGCAAGGCTTTAACATATTCTATCTCCCGGGACTGGAGCCAGCGGGAAACTCCGCCCGGATGGCCAGCCGCCTGGGATTGGCGGTTGACTGGAATCGAATGCAGTTTCCTGCTAATGAAGTGATGCAAACGGCAGCGGATAAGGTTTTTATTCAACTGTACAGGGAAGGCAACATCTACCGGGGCGACTATATACGCAGATCGGAATCCAACCCCTCGAAACAGTGGTTCTTAAAAACTACCGGGATCGCTAAACCAGCCATCGATGCCGTAGAAAAGGAGAAAATTCTTTTTTCCCCCGGTAAATGGGAAAAAGTTTATTTTCACTGGATGAACAATATCCGGGATTGGTGTATTTCCCGGCAGTTACAGGAGGGGCATCGAATCCCGGCTTATTACTGCGATGACTGCGGCTGCTTGATGGTCGAAGAAGTGAAACCGGGAAAATGCCACCAATGCTCTTCCACCCGTATTACCCGGGATCCGGATGTGCTGGACATAGTATTTCTCTCTGTCCTGTGGCCCTTTGCTGCCCTGGGATGGCAATGGCCGGATCAATCGCAAGATTTCAAGGTTTTTTTCCCAACTTCTCTTATGCCTGCCAATCGCGATATGATTTTCTCCGAGGTGGCGCGAATGATCATGATCGGTATCCATTGCTTCAAGGATATCCCTTTCAGGGAAGTATTCATCAGCGGCATGATTCAAGCTGAGAAGGGCCGGAAGAAAAGTAAGAGCGGTCGAAATGCCGACGATCCGATGGAGATTATCAACCACGGCGGCGCCGACGCCCTGCGTTTCACCCTGGCCAGCCAGGTCATCCCAGGTGTGGTCATCGCTTTCTCTAGAAATCGGCTTAAAGGCTGTAATCTTTTTATGAATAAAATATGGAACGCCTCCCACCGCGTCCTGATGAGCCTCAGGGGTGATGAAGATTTTGCCATTGATTTCGCTAAAATCACCGACATTGACCGCTGGATATTGAATGGCCTTAATAATATGGCGGTGAAAGTCAATGACCTGCTGGATTCCTATCAAATCCATAAGGCTGCTAATTTGCTTTACCGCTTTTTCCGGCGCGAATTCTGCGACTGGTACCTGGAATTTGTGAAAAACGACCTGGATAACCCGGATACCCGGAAAACGTTGAAGTTTTCTCTTTACCGATTACTGCAGTTGCTGCATCCGTTTATACCTTTTATCACGGAAGAAATTTTCCACAAACTCTTTCCAAACCATGAAGAGTTCTTAATCCGGACGGAATTTCCAACCTTCAGCAGCGACCTGGCTTTTCCCGGGGAATTTGCCGATGGGGAAACGCTGAAAAAAGTCATAAAGGCAACACGGAAAACGCGAACGGAAAACAGGGTCGCTCCTAAATCCAGGATAGTCATCTTTCTTAAATCAGAATCGGGAAAAGAAAAAAAGGTGCTGGAGAAAAACATGAGGTATTTCGATGCCCTGGCCGGGAGCGCCGGAACTGAAATCGTGACGGATTTTTCCACTTTAACCAGGGGTTTCAAAGGGGCCTGCGCCAATTGGGAAATCCTGCTGCCTTTGGTCAACGAGGAACACAGGCTTAATATAATGGCCCGACTGGAAAAAGAAGCGGATATCCTGCAAAACCTGGTTAACGATTTAGAAAAGCAGTTGACCGACGGTACCGATAAAACAGACGAAACCGAACTGTCCGGTTTAAAGAAACGCCTCAAGCAACTTCTTAACCGGCGTGATCGAATCCGCAAGTCCTTAAACGATTTATTGTGACGTTTTACTTTAATATGAAATGAGCAACAATTGGTGACGCAAATGAAGGCAAACACAAACGGCAAAGGTTATCCCTGCAACCTGGAAGTTATTACGCTGGAGGAATGTGATTCTACCAATACTTATTTAAAACGAAACTATGATCAGGTGAAAGATAAACTCCCGGTACTGGTGACCAGCCCACTCCAAACCGCCGGTAGGGGAAGAGAACAAAGGACCTGGCTTTCTTCCAGGGGCAAAGGTCTTTATTCTTCTTTTGGATTTAACCTGGCTGCGCGGCAGTACTTGAACATGTTGCCTTTGATATCCGGTTTCAGCGTGATTGAAACATTGCAGGCAGCCTCCGGCATTTCGAATATGGAATTGGGGATCAAGTGGCCCAATGATGTGCTTTACCAGGGGAAAAAAATCGCTGGCATTCTTATCGAAAACATCATCATGGAACCCCAACTGTTTTGCATTGCCGGAATCGGTATTAATTTGAACCATACAAAGGATGATTTTCCCGAAGAACTGGCCGAAAGGGCGACATCTTTGAAAATGGCCGCCGGTTCAGACCGTGAATACGCGGTGGAAGAAGTCAATCCCTTGCTGGCCCGTTTCCTTTTTAAATGGTTAGAGAAATTAGAAGCCGGTGAACAAAAGGAGATCATCCGCACCGCCAACCGCTATAGTCATTTTTTAATGGATAAACCTATTTCGTTTCATCAAACACGGGACAGATTAATCAGCGGTATTTTTAAAGGAATCAACCATGATGGAGGTTTAATCCTGGAGAGTAACGAGGGAAACAAGGCTATTTATTATTCAGGAGAGATTTTATGCCATTAAAGGCGCTCAATTATTAATAGGGTAATGTCATCCGCCTGCGGACGATGTCGGCAGTGTTCGTCCATACAAGCCAATATTGCATCGATGGCTCCAGGTATGGGCAGAAGAGAGGCGGAACGAATCGCGCCCTGCATACGTTCCTTACCAAACTCCGCTCCCTTTTCATACCTGGCTTCAAGAAGCCCGTCGCTGCAAATAACCAGCCGATCTCCCGGGGCAAGAGAAATTGTCTCGATTTCGTCTGGAATAGAAATCGGGGTATTCATAAGCAAAGGCGCCGTGGAAGGGAGAAGATGTATATCGTCCCCATGTTGCCAGAAAATATCCGGGTGGCCGGCGTTAAAATAATGGCAGGCGCCGTCATCAGTCAACCAGCCATACACCATGGTGGCGAAATTGGGCGGTACAAAGAAATCTGTTTCCTGGCGAAGGAGACACAACAACTCACAGGGGTGGGGATTCACACGCAAAGCGGAACGGAGGGCAAAGATCAACATGCCGGTAAACATGGCGGAGCGCACGCCGTGACCGGCCACATCGCCCAATGCTACGGCCACCCCTTCCTTCAAAGGGAGATAGGCGAAGGTATCGCCGCTGACCGCATCGCAGCTTCGCAGCCGCCCCTCGATATGCCAATGGGAGTTGATCAGCGGCCCGTCGGGCAATAAACTTTTCTGGAAGAGTGCGGCTTGCGCCAGGTCAGCGGATAAACGTTTGATGTGACCAAGATTTTCCTGCTGGGCGCGGCGCAGACGTAAACATCGATCCACCAATGCTAGAAGCACCTGGCGATCAATGGGCTTAAAAAAGAAATAATAAGCGCCTTCCACCAATGAGCGGTAGAGTTTCTCGTCCGGCTCCGAGGTGGAACCGGTCATCAGGATGACGTCAAGATCAGGCTGTTTTTGTTTTATGGCCTGCATGAGTTGGTAACCATCGCCGTCCGGCAAGCGTACATCCACCAGGGCCAGGTCGAATTTCGATTCATTCACCGCGGAAATTGCTTCTTCAATGGATGCCGTCTCCCTGACCAGGTAAGGCGGCATCAGTACGCGGCGCAGTCCCCTGCGCATACCGGGTTCATCCTCCACCACCAGGATGAGGGAATCTTTAATAGTGCTCATGTTTCCACCTCCAATTGCAATGTTACCACAGCGCCTTCACCGGGGGAACTGTCAATATGAAATAATGCATTGATTTGCCAGGCCAGTGCACGGCATAGGGGCAACCCCAGACCTGTTCCACCCGGCTTGGTGCTGAAAAACGGTTCCTGCGCCTGGCGCAATAACTCGGGCGTCATGCCCGGCCCATTATCCTGCACAGATAGCCGTAAGTGGTTCGTATCCGGGCAAAACTCGGTAGAAATTGTAATAAGGCCTTTGCCCTGGGGCGCCGCATCCGCGGCGTTTGTTACTAGATTGACAATGATATGTTCCAGGTGACGACGCGACGCGCGCACCGCCGGCAGATTTTCGGCAAAATTCAATTTGAGCAGGATGTGTCTATGATCGAGTCGAGTTTTTAATAATTCCACCACTTCCTTGACCACCACATTGGCATCCACCGGCCCCAGTCCCGAACGTCCCGGTCCGGCTTCACGCAAAAGATTGGTGAAAATCCGCTGGATCAATTGTGCATCCTTGATTATTGCGTTCATATCCTCTTTCAAAGTCACGATGTCGATTTGCTCGTTTTCCAGGTCATGCTGTATCTGTGGTCCCAATAATAAAATAGTGCCAATGGCATTACGTATATCATGGCTCATGGCTTTTACCAGGGCTCCATGCATTTCTCCTTGCAAAGCACGTTCACCAAGCGTATCCGCAAACCGGGCGTTACGCAACGAAGTGGCGGCGATATGCAGGAAACGCTCTACGATGTGAGCATCACGCTCATCAAAGGGCGGGCGTTTCCTGGAAGCAAGCTTAAGTATACCCAGTAGATCATCCCGATAAATCAGCGGCGCGCACAATACACTGGTGGGCGAAGGAATCCTATCGCCTCGTGAATAGTCCAGCAAACGGAAAAGAGTATCTTCAACGTTGTGGTTTGGACTATTGGTTCCCTTTTTCCCCAACAACCTGATCTCCGGCCGGCGCAGTAAATCAGCAGCGACATGGTCCGGTAAGATGATTTTGTGCCCGATAAAAGCGCTTTTGCTTTTTGTCCAGGCAACTTTTTCCGCCAATACCCCCAGGGCGCCGTCGCTTTTCTCATAAGTCAGCAGTGCGGAGGAATGATCGTAATGTACCAGGTGACGTAAACCATCAAGGATTTGATACGCCAGGTCAATGGGACGCAGCTCGCCCACTACTTTTTCTTTGAGCCGGTCAAGTATCCTGTCCTCTCGTTCTTCTACCCGGATAGTTAGTTCTTTGGCCATTACGGTACAGCAAGCCCGGAGTTTGCGCCCGGAACCAACCTGGAAATCTCTACCGCTGCGTCTTAGACCCACGATACCTACCAGTCGTTCATGAACTTTTATGAGGGACAGAAGGAGATTGTTGGGCAGCAGGATTTTTTGTTTTAAGGCAAAACCCTTTATGAATTGTGTATCGAAAAGCGCTGCGTCTCCTTTGAATATCCAGCGATTCAATTCACCTCCACCCGATTCTTTGAAAAGGAAACAAGCGGCATCGGCGTCATAACGGCTTTTTATGGTGTATATGAAACGATGGAATAATTTCTGGATATCTTTTATCCGGCGCAGCGATAACTCCATGTCTAACAAAAATTCCTTTTCTTTAAGCGGCTTTCCCTTGCTCATTATCCTTTCTTCATTGTCCACTTATTTACGACAGCATTATAGGTGAAAAGCCTTTGTTTGTCAAGGTAGGGAAAAGGGGACATGCAAGAAAAATTCATTTACCGAACAGGTCGTTTATAAATGCTTTGAAACTGGCGGAATCCAATAGTGCAAATAGTGCGGCCGCAGCCCCCAGTAAGACTGCCAATGCACCTATACCCGCTGCAATGGCCATGACTATCCGACGCATTTTTTGCCAAAATCCTTTTGGTTTGGGCGGCGGTGGCTGGACGATGATCTCTATTTTTCCTTCTTTAAAGAATTGTTCCAGATCTTTTTGCCGGGCCTTTTCCGCTTTTATGCCGTCCAGTAATTCCTTTACATTATAATCCCTATCCGCCTTTTCCGGGAGGAATTCAAGTTGCCCCCGTCTTTCCAGGCGAAGCAAATATAAGTAATCCACCCCGATGCCGGGGTTGTCCGGCAGCGGCACTTTCTCGGACACTTCTATTTTATCGAAACCCGCGTTTATTTCCCTCAGGGTGTTTAAGATCACGGCCAGGTACTCCCTGCGCTGGGCGCCGGTTACAGCAATGGTTATGGTTTGCTCCCGGTCGTCGCTCTTGACCACCGCCAGGGCGTCGAATCCCCGGTTCTCCAGCACCGCCCCGCTGCGCCAGCGCAATTGGTCTTTGATGTCCCGGTGAAGCCGGACGATTAAACGCGGCATCACGGACGGCGGAAGGAAATTGTAGCTGACCAGGAATTTCAGTGCATCAGCGGAATCGAATGGGATTTCCGGCTCGCCCACTTCCAGCAGGTCGGGCGCCAGGATATCCCGGTCATTTTCCAGGGTATAGCAGAGTTCGAATTTTTTCATCATGCCGATGATATACTTATATTGGCTCTCCGGGTATTTATGGTCCCCTTTATTTTCGGCGGTTAAAATTTCCTTTAATTGGGAGCGGTTCAAAAGTCCTTTGGCGGCGGATAATTGTTTCGAGGTGACGATCTTGTATACGGCGCCGGTGAGCCATTGGGGCCGAAGCACCTGGGTCTCTTCCAGGAGGTATTCCTTGAAATGCAGGATGACGCCCAGGTCGTTGAGGAAAGCGACCAATGTTTCCATGGCTTCGCGGTCTATTTTTTCCTTGGCGCAGATATCTCGATAGGTTTCATAGTCGATAAAATCTTCTTCCATTTTTTCCAGGCGATTTTTGACGTTGAACCAACTCATGGGCCAGGTGGTGCGGATGAGTTCGACGCGGGCCAGTTCGTTTGTCAGGGCTTTTTTTAATGGGTCGATGCCGGTCCCGGATTTGCAGGA
>JAUPLE010000453.1 GCA_030837085.1 Acidobacteriota bacterium
ATGACTTGTATTCATAATTACACCTCACCATCTTTCATTAATCCACCGATTACCTCTATATAAAGTCGCTCGGCATCCTGAACCCAGGCATTTGCTTTATCAGGCTTAATTGTATCTTCAGGGAAATATCGCAAACATTCGTTCCATCCAATAAGCGAATTGTTCTTATCATATGGGATACCGGTTATTTGCAGATTTTTAAAGTACCGTGCGGTTTTTGAATTTGGCAGAGCCATCAGTGTTATTGCCATTGAGCTTAAGTCATCCAGGTGATGAGTTTTTATAGGATCAGAGTGTTTCTCTTCCACCTGGATTAATGTTTTACAGATGCATTCGGAAACGTATCCCGCCAGGTAAGCGGCCCCACCGAAGCGATCATTATCCAATAATACACGGGCATCGATACAATGTTTTTTCGATGCCTCCGGGTAATCCTCACCTGAGGTTTGTTTCAATCTTGACATTTGCACACTCTTCTTTTTTCTTCATTTTAGTCGTAGAGAAAATTTTAATCGAAAAGCCTTATAATTTCAATAGATAGTTATTGGAAATAAAACAATCCATAACATTGAATGTTTTGGGAGAACAAAGTAAACCACTGCAGCCAACACTATTTCTTTTTTAAACGAAGGCTGGCTAAAATTTTCTTACTATATTATAATGAACCCTTACAGTTAGTTGGTTAAACCAAAGGAGGACTAATAAAAATGTCTGAACGAATGATCAAGCAATTCATGGAAATGGTGCAAATTGCCAGTGAATCCGGCGAGGAAGCGGCTTTCATCGATTATTTACTGGAAGAATTCAAGAAAATAGGCGCCGATGCCCGGAAAGACAGTTATGGGAACCTGATTGCCAAACTACCGGCCAAAGGGTGCACAGGAAAACAAGCGATTTTACTTTCCTGCCATGCCGATACGGTTAAACCCGGACAGGATATCAAACCGGTGCTTAAAGACGGGGTAATCCGTTCCGGCGGGGATACCATTTTAGGCGCGGACGATAAAGCGGGTATTGCGGAAATGCTGGAAGCTTTACGGACAGCGGATGTCAGGCCGCCTATCGAGGTTGCCGTCAGCCGCCAGGAAGAAGTCGGGCTGCTGGGGGTAAAGAACCTGGATTACAGTCAATTGACCGCCAAACGGGGTTTCTTGCTGGATAATGATGAATTGGAAACCATTGTCATCGGCGGGCCTTCTTATTTTGCCATCGATGTGGAGATCAAAGGCCGGGCCGCCCACGCCGGCATGGAACCGGAAAAGGGAATCAATGCTATCCTGGCTGCTTCCAAAGCGATTGTGGCCTTAAAACTAGGTCGCCTGGACCATGAAACCACCGCCAATGTGGGCGTAATAAAAGGCGGGATTATTCGCAATGGAGTTCCTGACAGCGCCAGTTTCCTGGCGGAATGCCGCAGTTTGAATCATGAAAAGGGTCAGAAATTGGCGGAAGAAATGAAGAAAACCATCCAGGAGCAAGTGGAATCCATTAACGCTTCGGCAGTGATTAAAGTCGAGAATCTATGTAAAGCAGTAGATATTCCCAATGATTCATGGACAGTACTGGCAGCGAAAAAGGCGTTGAAAAAAGTGGGCATCGATGCCAGGACCACATTTATTACCGGTTTCACGGATGCCTCCATTTACAACAACAAAGGTATTGAGATGGCGGTTGTGGGAATCGGTGCAAAGTTGGAACACTCTTGCCAGGAACATATTTATGTTGCGGATATGGAAAAAGCCTTGCAAATGATGGTGGAGATATTGCGGTTGGCCGCGGAATAAAGATAGAAGTTAGGAAGTTAAGAAGTTAGGAAGCAAAAAAAAAGAAGGAAGCGCGGAAGCTGCGCGGGCTATTTCGCAGCTTCCGCTTCCTTCTAAGGGATAAGATGTAAGATTAATAGATTAATAGGCCGCTTGTCATTAATAAATTAGGTAGTTGCCGCCGCCGCCGATGCCGCAGCAGCCGTAGGTGATCCACATCATACCGCTTTCGCCCCAGCTTCTGCCCCAGGAGTTTTTCATTCTCCAGGCGCCTTTGGAATCATCCCAGCCCACCAGTACTACAGCATGGTTTGCGGGAGAATTGGTGCAATAGTTAAACACACCGCCGCTGTAAGCCTGGAAATAAGAGGAGACGTACACGGAACAGGATACGCCGCCATAATTATAAATGGCGGTTTTAATGGCCGAGGTGTTGGAAGCGCTTTTGGAGGCGCTGGCAACGTATACATACGGGCAACCGGTCTTGCAGGGGGCGTCCGTCGCTTTATAGGGGAAGCATTGCTCTAATACGGCGCCGGGATTGAGATAGTAACTGTTGGCAAAGTTGCCGCCGTTACAGCCCCAACCGTTGGTGTTGCAAGAAACGAGCCACTGTTCGGAAAGGTCGGTGTTGATACCCTTTTTTAACAGGATGGATTCGAACATGCCGGCAGTTGAAAAGGCCCAGCAGCTACCGCAGCTTCCCTGGTCTTTTACGGAAGTATAATTGGCGGTATAAGCGGCAGGTAGGGTAGGACCCGGTTTGCCTTCTACTTCGCTGATGGGTTCTTCTTCCCAGAAATCTGTTTGCAATTCGGGTTTGAAATTGCAAAGTTGTTCGATGGTGTACTGCATGGCCGGGTTCACATCGACAGTGAAAGTGTATCCGTTGGCAGCGATTTCAGCCCTCATCTCCTCGATTTGGGTCCTTAATGCTTCGCGTTTCTCAACCGGGTCAACAATCTTTGACCTGTTTTCATCCAAAAACCGTGGGTCTTTGGCTTGAATATTCGAAACCAGGACCACGGCGGCAGCGATAAACAACACTAATAAAATCTTTGACAACTTGTTCATTGAAACCTCCTTGTTTTTTTTATTTTTTGCTCATTATTAACCATTTTTTGCTTATTACTAACCATCACATCTAAAACATAAATATAATTCAAATGACTTAAGCATTGGAAAGAAAATATCAGGCAATCATACACCCTGTACTCGATTTTTGTCAATACATCTTTGGTTGTATTTTTGGTTGTATTTTTAAAAAAAATTCGCGTACAACCATTTTTTATAAAAAGCTAAGGTAGCCGCGAAGGTCCCGGCGGGACAACCTAAAAAAGCGAAGGACCGCAAAGAAAAAATGGCCGCCGAATTACACCGATTAACACCAAATGAAAAATTAGGCAGCAGGGGGTAGGGGTTAGCTTCCATTAACAATTGACCATTAAAAATTGACCTCCCCTCCATTAAATTCAAGGGGTTAGTACTATTCCGGTTTGTTCATTTTGCTTATTGGTGCACGTGCCGAGTTCGCATGTGCAACCATCGAGTTTGCATGTGCAAGTGCCGAGTTAGCACGTGCAACCATCGAGTTAGAACGTGCAAGTGCCGAGTTAGCACGTACAACCATCGAGTTAGCACGCGCAACCATCGAGTTAGCACGTGCAGCCATCGAGTTAGCATGTGCAAGTGCCGAGTTAGCACGTGCAACCATCGAGTTAGCACGTGCAACCCTCGAGTTAGCACGCGCAAGGGAGCTGTTAGCATTTACAGCGCTATTATTTGCAAATACAGGCGGCGTGTCGGAATCCGCGGGGACTGTAAACGCATATGCAGCGGCTATATTTATGCATGCAAAACCCTGGAATGACCGCGTAAGGGGCTCGTTTGAAAATGCCGGAGCCGGGAGTGAATGCGCAGTGGCCGCGTTTAAAATTGCAGTAACCGGGGATGAAAATGAGAGAGCCTTACTTTCCCGCACAGGCATCAAAACCACATAGGCGGAAGTCGAATGCGATGTTGATTTACCCTTGATTTAGCGGCTATCTTGTCTGGCTCTTTTCAGTTCCCCTACATATTGCAATTTTTCCCCTTTTGTGGTAGAAGTAAATTCTAAACACAAGGAAAGCTTTAAAGGAAAGATAATGGTGGTACAAAAATTAGGCAGCCCCCGGAGGGAAGTAAGTGGGGGATTAAGTTCAACAAAAAATTTTAACAGGGGGATTTTATGAGACTTATTCACTTTATTCAAATCGGGGATAAAAATAGTTTGGCTATTCATAATCTGGTTAACGATTTAAATAGTGTTCAATCTGAATTCGTGTTTTCATTTCATGATGACATAATAAAGTACCCTGAGGAAATTGATTTAAGCCATCCTGTTTACTCTGAAAAACTTGAAACATTAGTTGGGAACTATATTTCTTCAAGGTTTCGAGATAGATATCCTGTTGCCATATGTGATTGTCAATTTGAAGAGGATATGTTTTCTGTTTTTGGGCACAATCTCGCAATCATATCCACCTATTATTGGGCAAACGAATCTTCCCAACAGGTTCAGCATTGTATTGCTTTTACTTTAATCGATATTATTCTTAATTTGTATATAGACGCAAAGATTCATTATGAATCGATTGGCTGCCCCATGGATTATTGCAGCAGGGGGCAAATGAAAGAAGGGCTCGCGAGATGTAATTTTTGTTCAGAGTGCCAATATCAAATACTAAAATCTATTGAAACAGGCAAGATAACCCTTCAACAAAAAGTGGCCATTGATAAAATCCTTGATTTAATATCGGGCCGAAAGTACTGTTTTGTGATTATGCCTTTTCATAAAAGTTTTGACAAAATTTTCAATTGCATCCAGTCTGCGTTTAATAAAAGTAATTGGGTATGCAATAGAGCGGACGAAATATATGAACCGACGCAGGTCGTTAATATTATTTGGGAACAAATCCTCCGATCAAATTTAATTATTTCCGATCTAACCGGGAGAAACGCCAATGTATTTTATGAATTGGGTTATGCTCATGCATTAGGCAAAAACACAATTCTTATCACTCAATCAATTGATGATATACCTTTTGATTTACGGCATCTACGATGTATAGAATATTCTAAGACCGCAAAGGGATATCGGAAACTATCTGAAATCATACAGAGATATTTACAGGGGCCGCGGGATCAACTATGAAAAATAAGGAATTAAGAGAGTTCATTAAAAGCGACATGCTCACCCAACTGAAGGAAATCTGGCGCAAAGCAAAGGGATCTTATCACGAAAGCCAAAAAGGGGACAATATCCAGGGGTGGACTCATTGTAAAGCAGTGGAAACTAATTTGTCCAGGCTTATCCCGGATGAAAAAAAGGAAAAGGAAATGACGCCCATGGAACTTTTTCTTCTTTCCGCGGCGGCGTGTTTGCATGATATTGGCAAAGTTGTGCCGGACGGGTCTAGTGACTGGGATAGCGACCATGGCAAACGGGCCAAGGAAATCCTACTTCAAGAGTATGATAAATTGGGACTGGATAATGTGCAGGCTATCGCTGTCAGCTATATAGTGAGTGTTCACAACGATGGACGATTGGAAGAACTGCCGAATACTCCGGTTGTTATTGGCAGCGAAGAGATCGATATTGTTAAATTGGCGGCAATTTTCCGCCTGGCCGATATGCTGGATACCGGTTACAATCGCGCCCCGGAAATCGTAAGCGCCATCAAATTTCCTAATGGGGAAATCCCTTCCAAATGGCGGGGGCGGCAGGCCATTACCGGTTGGTACCTGGATGAAAATGATAGGATCATCCTGCAAGCCCTACCCAAACCGGAGGAAATCGACGCCGTGCTTAGGCTAAAGGCCATGATGGCAAATGACCTGGACCTGATATCCTCTAATCTTAAACTTTATGGTTTTCCGGCGGAGTTGGGGGAGTTGGATTTGGGTGACGTGTTTATTAATGCACAATTGGAGCAAAAAGCGAAGCTGGACCGGCCTTTTCCCGGAATGGCCTTTTATACCCAAAGGGAAGCTGCCATATTCAAAGGCCGGGATAAGGAAATCGAGGCATTACTGACCCATGTAAGCTGTTGGCCCATTTCACTGCTGGTGGGTGAATCCGGTGCGGGAAAAACCTCGTTGATTCATGCCGGTCTTTTTCCCTGGCTTGAACTTATGAAGTGGAAGTATGCCTGGACCAGACCCTTTGAAAAACCTGGGGAAAATATAAAAAAAAGTCTATGGCTCGAATTTTTGGAAGGGAAGGTGGAGGCGGAAAAGACTCTCCTGGATGTCATGAAACAAGCGGCGGGGAAATGCAAACCCCACAAATTATTGGTGGTAATGGATCAATTTGAAGACATATTAAATTGCAGTGTGCCGGAATTCCTGGAGGAATTTTGCCTACATCTGGTGGCGGTACAGACCGGGACTGTGATCCCCAATCTCAGGGTTTTGATATCCTTTCGCGACGACGCCCTGGTAAAATTAAATGCGCGGTTATTTAAGAAAATCACCGGCTCGGCCCGAAGTTTTCCAATGGTAGAATTGGAGCGGTTGACCATCAACGGGGCCGGGGCCGCATTATCGGCAGGATTGGAACAAGCCGGCCTCGGTTTAGACCCACGACTGGAAGAGGGGCAAAGGCCATTAAAGGATATCATCCTTGACGATATTCGACAAGGAGAGGACCGGCTCTATCCCCCTTATCTCCAGGTGGTAGCCGAGACGCTGTGTCGAAAGGTTGACCCTGGGAAACCCGTTATAACCGGGGATATTTACTTTCATCAACTCAATGGCGCCGGTCAGATCATTGCCCGTTATTTACTGGAGCGACTGAAGGAATTCGGCTCCCGGGAAGAGGAAACAAAAAAAATTCTCATCTGTTTAACCTCCTCCCAGGGTAAAAAGGCCCGGAAAAGCTTAAACGAATTAAGCCTGGGTACTGGGATAGGGGTAGAAGAGTTGAAAACCATTATGACGGAGATGATCGATATGCGAATGGTGCGAGTTGCCGGTGAGGAGGAATTTGAAATTATCCACGATTACATTGCCTGTCAGATCGGAAGAGTACACGTCTGAA
>JAUPLE010000045.1 GCA_030837085.1 Acidobacteriota bacterium
AAAGGTAGTTCTTGAAATCCCGAACCCTTTATCCACTATATCCACTAAAATGGAAACGGCCGGGGCAAACGCTTTATTGGGGAAACAGTTAAACTTTTTTCTAAAAGCTGCCGCCTTGATTGAAGAGAAAAACCGGGAAAAACCGTTTATTCTTTTTGGAAACCAGGTAAAGGGGAAAGTCGCCCGCTGGCTGACTTCGGCGTCGGAAATAGAAGCGCAAGATTGTCATAAAAAATATTTACAGGCATTAGCGGAAAATATCCGGGAGCGGGGGCGTTTTTCCGTGGACTTGCCCCCCTGGGTCAGCCTCGAACTGAACCCGATAGAAATTGTTTTCCCCCGGGCAGACCGCTATTCCGCGGCCATACTGGTACTAAAAACCTTTTTTAATCTTCCCACGGGAACACACTATTGGGGAAAGGGCCATTTCTTTGACGCCTTTGTTTATGTGAATATCCCGGATGATACCCTGGAATTCAAAGAATATTCCCGTGTGTTCTCCTTGATGCAGGACCATTTATACGCCTTACCCGTATTATCCCGATCGAGGCAGGACATTTCCTATTCCCCTGTGCCCCCCACTTTTAAAATATCCCAACTGGTTTTTTCATCGCAACCCGAAATCAGGGGAGTGGCCCTGGTGTACCCCAATATCGATGATAAGACACTGGACCCCGCTGCTGAGAAATTCAAGAACGAAGGCGATGACAACTTCAAAATTGTTGTTTTTAAGAACCTGGTGGAATCGTACTTCGAAGGAGTCTTAAAACCCATTTCCGCCAGTGTATTGCCAGGGGAACAGGTGTGGAATCTCGACGCCGATATCTATATTTCAAATCTCATTATGCGCCGGATCGCCCACCACCTCGGACCGGTGTTTGTAATTGCGCCCAAAGAGCAAGACGGTAGGGGTACTGACGAAAAAAAACAACAGAGACAAGTGCAGAAAGGAAAAGCTGAGATGGAATTAAAAACAATTCCCGAACTCCTGGGGGATTTATTCCCGGTGGTAGAGGCGATAAAATCCCAGGCCGTTGCTCTTTATAATACCCCGGTTTTAATTAATAATGGCCTACTTCCTGATGATAAAGCCAAAACTGTATATCTCATATACCTGGTAACGTTGATCGATCGGTTGCGCAATACCCCCGCTGAATTGACTGGCCCCCAACAGCCCGGTAGAAAGAATTGGGAGGACCTCCTGGGCGATCCTAACAATGAGAATTACCTGGCTGATTTGATCCAATTTAATTATTTACTGGGAAAAGAGAGTATTCTTTTGAATATTGGCAACCGCACCCTGGATATCGATCGCGTAAAATTTGAGGCTGCAGTGGGAGAGTTAGCCGGCGAAGTCGTACGCATAATGACCTATCCCAATTACGACTCAGCCAGGTGGTTTATCGAAAAAAACAGCGCCTTATCTCCCCAGTTGAGTGAGATATTAAAAAGCGCGGCAGGCATTCCCTCCCATGTGGAGTTCCGCATGGAAAAACCCAAAGTCATAGAGGTCGAAGAATTAGAGGAGACTAAACAATAAAAGCAAAGCCGACTTGATATTGGGCGGGTGTCGATAAAGAAATGGATTTTTATTTGAATTGTCTGCCAATAAATCGTTCTAAATCGCTCACGTTTCGGTCCGGATTTATGCTTATCTCGTTCAGCAAAGTTAGCTCATCATTCAGCATTGCAGCGATAGAGTCAGCGGTAAATTTGCCCTGGTAATACTGCATTAATAAACCCAATTCCGGGCCCGGTTCGAATTCGACTCTCAGGGGATATTCCATTTGTGCGATATACTCTAAATTGGGTTGGCCTGAATCATCGAGTTTACTTTGTTCTTTAACTCCCGGGAAATTCTCCAGCACCAGGTAACTCTCAAATAAGGGTTGTCCAGGTGGACTGCCCCACCAATCGCGAATTTGATCCTGCCGATTGACTTCATAAGGTTGAATCCCTGTCAGGGCATCCCAGGCTTGCCGGACCCAGTTTAATATGGGCGCTTCGCGGTCTATATCGATGCGCATGGGCAAAATGTTTATGGACTGGCCGATCATGGACTCTATACCCGCAAGGGCCGCGCCGCGACCTGAAAATAATATCCCGAATATAACGCTTTCATGACCCGTGTAATGCCCCAGGAGCAGCGCCCAAATACCACAGGCCAATGCACTCAACGTGAGTTGATTTTGTTTTAAAAAATCGTTCAATTCAGTGGTCTGCTGACGGGTTAAATATCTATACCGACAAAGAAATCCGGGTTCTTCTTTTTTCCCACCACTGTCATGGTTCCGGGGGGCCCGCTCCACCAGGGGCGTCGGAATAGAACAACCGCGAATCATGGCTTGCCAGAAATCCTTGCCTTTGGCCTGGTCCTGGGCTGACAACCAGGATATGTATTCCCGGTAATTGGAATCGGATTTCATTTTTTGCTCTTGCCCGGTAGACAAACCCCGCATGTATTCGAAAAGTTTGCCGGTTATTATCATGGCGCTCCAACCATCGACGCGCATTAAATCGGACGTTTTAATGATAAGGCTTTCGGAGGGCGAAAGGGCAATAATGGCGATCCGGTCTCCCACGGGATTATCCGGCTCAAAACCGCGGTAATGATCCCGGGCTAAGAACTCCCGGATACACTGGTCCCGCTCCCCGGGAGGTAAATGACTCCAATCGAAATACTGGATATCTACCGGGGCATTTTTATGTACCACCTGGACCGGTTCCTCGAAATTCTCCCACATAAAGGCAGTTCGCAAATACGGGTAAACTTCCGTTAAATGTCGGAAGGCTTGTATTAAAAGGGGAATATATGATTTATCCAGGGTTACCCGCATACGGACCTGGTTGACATATAACCCGGGAGTATTTTTTCCTTGTTTATCCCGGAGATAATACCCCAACATGTGCCGTTGAAGGGGAGTTAAAGGATAAACATCCTCGATTTCCACACCGGCGGGTAACCGGCGCTGTACGTCCTCTTTGGTTATTTTTATTCGCGGGGAGAGTATGCCCGCCTGCCCGGCGGCAGGCGCCTGTCCACTCACTGTCACTTCCGCCCAATGGTTATCGATATACCGCCCCAATTCGACGACGGTCATGTTCCGGTAAAGATGAGACACGGTAAGATTAAATCCCTTTTTATTTATCCTGGAAATCATTTGAATGGCGTTAATGGAATCGCCCCCCAATTGAAAAAAATTATCATGGATGCTTATCTTATCCAGGGACAGCAGATTTTTCCATAAGTCTATCAATATACGTTCGGTTTCCGTACCGGGCTCGACGAAGCCGTTCTCCTGCTCCGGGGTGGACCGCGTTGGTTCATAAAGGGGGAGCGCCCCACGGTCCAACTTGCCGTTGGCTGTCAGCGGCAAACTGTCCAGTAATATGAAATGGGACGGCGTCATATATTCGGGAATCCGCTCCTTCAGGTAATCCCGCAATTGGGGGACCAATTCCTCGGTCATTTTTCGCAGCAGCGGATTGTTGGTATAGCTGTGCCAGGGGTGGATTTCAACGCCGGCTTTTTCTCCTGCCCCGCCGCATCGGTGGTTGATGCGCCTTAAAATGACGTCATAAGTATGGGCGCCTCCTTGCTTTGAAATAACGGCGGCAATATGATACGGGAACTCCCCGGCTAATGCGAGGAAATCATCGGGTTCAACGCCGCGGATTTTTTGTTCCGCCAAAAAGCGGCGAAACTGCCCGACTGTCCCGGCCCTGCCGGGACGACCAAGCCATTCCAATACCTGGAAATCAGCGTAAACCCGCGGATTCCATACACCCTTAACCATCAATACGCCCGGCTCCCCCGGCAGTCCCTTTAACCACTGCCGAATACCTTCCATGCCGGGTTTTCCGGCTTCCCAATCCAATGTAAATTCGGGCCGGAACTCCCCGTCATTACAATCATCATGTCTGGCTCCGATATGCAAAATAACGTCATAACGGAACTTCGACAGTTCATTGTTATAACGTCCATATTTAAGAAGTAATTCTACCTGTTTTATTTGGGGCAGATGCATTTCCAGGGCAATAAAAAAATTAGGGTCTACGACCAATTCCTGTTCGGCGGTGAGTTTATTCATTACCCGGGCCAATACCTGCCGGGGCGTATCATGGCCCCCGGCCCGCGAAAGTTCCACGGACGCGTGAAAGGTTTTTAACAGCGGTAGACTGCGCACGTCGCCGATGAATATATGGCCGCCGGTTTTTAGATTTTGCACGGCCTTGCTTAATACGTCCACCAGGTACTCGGCGCTGGGGAAATACTGGATGACCGAGTTCATGATAACCATATCCAGGTCCTTATCTTCCATGCCTTCAAAGTTTTCAGCGCTCCTGTGCAGGAGTTCCACCGGGGCTGGCGACGCCGCCGACGCCGACGCCGCCCAATCGGCCTGTCCCGCCTCGCTGTCCTTCAACCGGTCCAACTGTCGGCCAATATAATCCAGTCCCTGTTTGGCAATATCGGTTCCGACATAGTAGCCGCACCGCCGGATAAGTCGAAACAAAAACAGCCCGGTTCCGCAGCCGATTTCCAGCACCCGTTGCGGCGCCAGGGAAAAAATCCGCGCGGCGGTTTGGTCCACCCATTCCCGCATTTCCGCGGCGGGAAGGCGTTCGCCGGTATAACTGCTGTTCCAACCGACAATATTAAAAGAAAGGTCAGGGTGACCGGGATCAGCCGCATAGGTTTCATCAAAGACGCCTTCCCAATCGCTTACCTGGTCTGTTTTTTTATTGGGGAATTGCATTTGATAGTTGCGGCAAGGAACAATGTAAGCCGTTAATTTTTTGTTCCCGGCGCCGCCGTCGTCGCCGGCTTCCAGCGCCAGCACCACGGCGTCATGGACAGCGTCATGCTCTCTTAACCGCGATTCGATCTCCCCTAATTCGATCCGAAACCCCCGAACTTTTACCTGGAAATCCAAACGGCCAAGAAACTCGATGGCCCCATCCTCCAACCAGCGAACCAGGTCGCCGGTGCGGTAAAGCAGGGGGGCTTTTTTGTAAAACCGCCCCCCTGCACCCCCTGAAAAACTTTTGACAAAACAAAATCTCTCTGCTGTTAATTCCGGGCGATTCAAATACCCCCTGGCTAAACCGACCCCACTAATGCAAAGTTCGCCGGGTACTCCTATGGGTTGCAACTGCAAAACGCGATCAACGATATAAAGTTGAATATTATCGATGGGTTTACCGATCGGCATATTCCGTGGGACTTCCCCGACCGGGCAATTAAAATAAGATACATCGACAGTAGCTTCCGTGGGACCATATAAGTTTATCAACCCAGTCCCGTTGCTTTGCTTTAATAATCGGTTGAAATCTATCACTTGCCGTGAAGTTAATGCTTCTCCGCTGGCGAATACATTTTTTAAGTGTGCGAGTTTTGAAAATAACAAATTTGTCTCAACGTAGTCCAGGAAAGCGCTTAACATGGGTGGTACAAAATGGATGACCGTAACGCAGAAACGTTCGACTGCGTGAATGATGTTTCCCGGATTTTTTTCTTCCCCGGGTCCCAACAGGAAAAGAGATGCTCCCGTAAAACTCCACCAGAAGATTTCCCAGACCGAAACATCAAACATAAAAGAGGTCTTTTGAACCAGGACGCCCTTTCCCGATATAGGGAAAGTCTTCTGCATCCAGTGCAAACGGTTCACAACGGAGCGGTGTTCAATAATTACGCCTTTGGGTTTGCCGGTGGTGCCGGAAGTATAGATGATATAAGCAAGATGTCTTGAATGATGAAGCCCCCGGCGGGGGCGCCCATTTAAGATGAATGATGAATGATGAAAAGGCGCCTTCGGCAAGTTTTTTAGATTACAATTAATAATTATTTCCTTTTGGCATTCTTCCGTCGCCAATAAAATCTTTGTATTGCTATCTTCTAACATATATTGAATGCGTTCATCCGGGAGATCAGGGCTGATAGGCAGGTAGGCGCCGCCGGCCTTTAATATCCCCATGATTCCAATAATCATTTCGATGCACCGGCCCATCATGATACCCACGGTAGTATCTGCCAGGACGCCTTTTTCGATTAATATGCCGGCCAACCGGTCGGATTGGTCATTTAATTCGCGGTAAGTTAAATAAATAAAAGATTTTTGGGGGTCAAGGGGGCGATTTTTTAAAAAAGCCCCCTTGCCGCCGGAGGCGTCAGGGCAGACAGTTCCTACGACGGCAATATTGTCCGGCGTTCTTGTCGCTTGTTCGACAAACAATTGATGGATCGTTTTATCATCCGGGTAATCTGCCGTTGTATTATTAAAATCATATAACAATTGTTTTTTCTCTTGTTCCCGTAAGATATCGATTTCAAAGATTTTTTTACCCGGGTTTTTCAACATATCCAGTACCAGGGATTTAAAGTGGGTGCACAGTCGGGACACTATTTCTTCGTCCAATGAGTTTCGGTTATAGCTCACATTCACTTCGACGTCAGTCAATATTTTTACCTGGATTGTCAAATCATAGTGTGTCCTTTCCTGGAGTGAATAAGAATCCACTTTTAATTTCCCGTTTTTCAGCATTAACCTGTTGTCCAGGGGATAGTTTTCAATGACGATGATGGAATCGAACAGTTCTTCATTGCGGGTTCGGCCGCTGTATTTTTTTATGTCTGCCAGGGAAGAATGTTCAAATTTTTCCCGTGTTTGCAAGGCTGCCTCTGTGCGAGATAGTAGAGCAGGGATTGACTCATTGAGATTCATAAAAATTCTCAAAGGAATCGTGTTGATGAAAAGCCCCACCATCTTTTCGATTCCTGGAATTGAACTGGGGCGGCCTGCTGTGGTGGTCCCGAAAATAACATCATCGCAGTTATTATATTTTTGTAGTAAGATGCCCCAGGCGCAGTAAAATAATGACGCCAAGGTTATTTTATGATTCTTAATAAAGCTGTCCAGGTCTTTTTTTTCGTCATTGACAAAAGTGAGGAGTGCGGTCCCGGTGTGCCTTATAAAACCGTTTGTTTTCCAACTCTTTTTCAGCGAAAGCTCTGTAGGGGATTCGATACCAGCCAGGTAGTTTTTCCAGAAATATTCCTGGCCGGTAATATCCGGACCCGCTGATGGGGTGTGATATCGTTTTACAAATTCTTTAAATCCAGTTTTAACAGGCTTAAGCCATTCTTTGCCCATGGCAAGGGCATTATAAACGGTGAAAAATTCTTCCAGGATAATACCGGTGCTCCAGCCGTCGAATAGAATATGGTGATAGCTGATGATCATTTCAAAATGATCTTTCCCGGTTTTACATAGAGTGACCCTAAAAGGGACTTCGTGCAGGTCAAATTTTGTTTCCCTGTCGTTGAGCTTTATCGTATCCAGTTGGTTATTCGTATTGTTGGGGTTTATGTCGGTTAGGTCATAATAAAGCGGTTGAAGTTGAAATTCTTTTAAAATAATGAGCACCGGGTTTTCCAGTTTTTCCCAGCGGAACGCTGCTCGCAGCATTTCATTGGCATCGATAACAGCGTTCCAGGCTTTTTTACATAGTTTTATTTCCAGGTTTCCCGACACTGTCAGGGATAATTGTTCCAGGTACAGGTTACTTTCCGGCTCCTTCAAAAAATGAAAGAGCATCCCTTCTTGCATGGGGGTAAGTGGAAGAATATCCAGGATGACTTTCCTATCCAGCATTTTTTCCCAAAATTAAATGGCAGAAACCCATGAGCCCAGTAATTTGGGCAGTAAAAGGGTGCGAGGATACACCGATAGGCTCACATAATGCGGCGCTAATTTTAGGTACATTTTTCATTTGAGGTATGAGTCTCTTGAAATTCAAGAGGTTCCTTTCAGTATAATAGATACCGGTTTAAAAGTCAAGGGGGAATTCATCCCTAAATTCACTGTCTAATGTTTATAGGGGATGTAGACGTAAGACGTAATCCCTTCCGCTTCATCCCTCCGCGCTACAGTGATCCTCGGCTCCGGGAACCCGTCTCGCCAATTTTCGTTCCTCGAAAATTCGGCTCGCAGGGCGCTCCAGGGATTAGCGTCACGCCGTCACGTTCGCGATTTTTAAATGTGGCGGTGAATTTAGGATAAGGTAAAAAATCGGGCTGTCCCCTAATCCGCATTCTCTGATAATGCTTTACTGTCCTGTCCCGTTTGTTGTATGTCCGAGCCCTTTTTTACTCATCCATATCTTGATGAGCAGATTTATCATTGTTAATGAATTCCTGTAGTTTTAGCCGTTCCACTTTTTCTCGCTCCACACCTCCAATCTTCATGCCCCGGCATTGCATTTTCATTTTCAATTCCCTTTCCCACTGCAAACACTCATTCTGTTGAATTGAAAGCAGTTGAATTTTTCGGTCAAAACCACCGGATGCAATGCGGCAAGAATCAAGAAAAATAATATCCTTTACCGTTTTTTGATGGGCTTGATAAGAGTCATGTCCGGTAGTTTCCCACGCCGCAAGATCAATAGTATAATAAAGAATAAAACCATCCTTTTGACCCACAGCTAGCCGATACAGTTCGTCACGCTGACTTAAGCAAACCGTCGCCATGCACGATACCTTCCGGGCATTTTTAAGTATCAAAGGCGGTCTCTTTTCCTTACCTATGTCAACAATTCTCAATCCTTTATCCTCATTAAATACAGCAAATATTTCATCATTAAAATACATGCAGACCGATAAGGGGGGCACTCTCAACTGGTTAATTATCCGCTGTGCCTCCAGGTCAACCAGTTTCAGTAA
>JAUPLE010000454.1 GCA_030837085.1 Acidobacteriota bacterium
CATAAAGACCCCTTGATCAAAGAGTTGGCGCAGGCGCCCACCAACACCGTGGTGGTGGTAATGTCCAACAATGAAACAGACGCCACGCGGGCGTACAAATTATTAAGGGCGCAGGGTGTATTGAACCTTTATATCTTAAATGGTGGGGTGAACCAATGGTTAAAGGTTTTTCCTCTTAATCTTGCAATTGCGCGACCCGTGGATAGGGGAGTGCCGGGCACCGGAGGAGGGGATGAACAATTAAATTACATATTCACCCAGGCCGTGGGCTCTACCATGAAGGCGGCCAACCCGGGGGAAGAAGGTTTGAAAGAGTTGGGCGTCGTCTTTGTTAAGAAGATCAAAATCCAGAAGAAAAAAGTCATTTCCGGCGGCTGCGGCTAAAACAGGTGAGCACGCCATGAAAATAGCCGCGAAGAACGCGAAGGACCGCGAAGAAAAAAACTTGGCTCCTTGGAGCGCCGTATCTTGGTGGCAAAATTGTCATAGTCTCCGGAAGCGCAGCGTGCATTATAAGGAACTACATGAGAACAGAAATTGCCATCGTTAAAACCAAAAAAGAATTAAAACGGTTTATTAAATTTCCTTTCCAACTTTACAAGGGCAGCCCGTACTGGGTGCCGCCCCTGATCCGGGACGACCTGGAAATGTTTAACAGGAAAAAGAACCCTTCCTATGAGAATGCCGATACACGCTTGTTTATTGCTTATCGCGGCGGGAAACCCGTGGGACGTATTGCCGCCATCATCAGTTATGCAGCCAATGAAAAATACAAAACCAGGAATTTAAGGTTCGGTTGGTTTGACGTTATCGATGATTATGAAGTGGCCCAATCCCTGTTCCGGGCCGTTGAGGACTGGGGACGGGAACTGGGAATGGAGACCCTCACCGGGCCCCATGGTTTTACCGATCTCGATCCCGAAGGTATGTTGATCGAAGGATTTGAAATCATTCCCACCATTGTCGGCTCTTATAATAACCCTTACAGTCCCGTGTTCATGGAAAAGTACGGGTTTAGTAAAGATGTCGATTATTTTGAATTCCTGACCCCGGTTCCCCGTGAGACAGGGATACCGGAAAAGCTGCTGCGCATTGCCGAACGGGTCAAGCAGCGGACCAATGTCCGGATATTGAAGTTTAAAAACAAAAAAGAAGCCATGCCGTATGGCGAGGCTATTTTTCGTGTGATCGATGAAGCATTTGAAGATATTTATGGTACAGTGCCATTGACAGACCGGCAAATTCGTTACAATGTAGACAAGTACATCTCTTTTTTAAATATCGATTTGATGAAATTGGCGGTTAATGAGAAGAACGAGCTGGTAGGGTTTTTATTTACGGTTCCCAGTTTATCAAAGGCTTTCCAAAAGGCCCGGGGGAAACTTTTTCCTTTCGGGTGGTATTATATATTAAAAGCGTTAAGGACTACCGATGTCATCGATTTTTACATGGCGGGAGTGAAACGGAAATACCAGGGAAAAGGGATCGACCTGTTAATGATCATCGAGATCGTAAATACGTTAATAGAGAAAGGGTTTACGTATGCGGAGTCGAACCTGGAGCTTGAGAGTAATACAAGGGTACAGGCGTTATGGAAGCATTTCAATCCCCATCGTCACCGGGCCAGGAGAATATATAAAAAGGATATCCCGGCGGCTGCTTAAAAAATTAAACTTAATTTTGCCTGAAATCCCTTTCGAATTAATTGTTTATAATACCAGGGCGTTTTATTCGATTTACAAAAATAAGATGATACTGTATAATGTAACCCTTATAAAACATACCCTTTTGAAATGATCTATTTCTGCAGCCAGGTGAAAAAATGTCAATGAATGTGAATGTTAGTATAAATAGAAGATCGATCAGGTATCAGCCGGACCCCAAACGGATTATTGCCCGTTTCTTTCTCCACGGAGATCATGACCGGGAGTGCGTACTGCTGCAAAAGATACTGTCTTTTTCCGAAGAAGAGGTGGAACTGGTTTTCAAACAGGTTTTGGGAAATTTCTCCCGGCGCCACCGCAATATTACAAAAATCTTCGAAAAGCATTTCGACATGATAAAATATCTATTTGAGAAACTGGGCGTTGATGCGAACTCCCTCTCTCAGAATCGAAAATTACTGATCGGTTCCTATTATACAATGGAATATGCCATTGAAGCGGCTGCTTTTTTTAACCCTTCCATTGTTGAAGACCCGGATCAGAGCAATTTAGAGGAAAAAGGGCAGAAGCGGGTTATCGTCAGTTTTCGCGCCACCGGGGAAGGACATATCTCCTCTATTGTTTTCAGGAGGGGCGTAATCGACAAAGATTATAATATTAAATTAATGGCCACGGGGACGGGGGGGCTGGTGGATGTACCGGAAATTGTGAAACGCCACGTCTATGACAAAAAACTGTTTATGAAAAAACTGGAAGAAATGGACATTAAAAAAGACATCGTAGACAAGGTAATGGCTAAACTGGGCGATACATTTATTTACGGTCAATTGCAAGCTAGCATCCATGAGTGTTCTCAAAATACGAAACTCACCTACAGTAAAAAAAATGTTCTCCAGGCCATCCATTGGCTGGCAAACTCCCATTATGAAATAAAATTTTCCCAGGATACTGAAATTTCGCAGCGGGTGATTTTTCCTATTTCCTATACTGAAAAAAATGGCATCGAAGATGCAAGGTTCGTACGTTTTACGGATGATGACGGCAGTGTCACCTATTATGCAACCTATACGGCCTACAATGGGTTTACCATATTGCCCAAATTGATGGAAACAAAAGATTTTTATGAATTCAAAGTGAGCCCTGTCAACGGGGAATATGCCCAGAATAAGGGAATGGCCCTCTTCCCCCGGAAAATAAAGGGTAAATATGTAATGGTCTCCCGTTACGATGGCGTAAACATCTATATTATGTATTCCGATGATGTCAAATTGTGGCGAAACGCCGTAAGAATAGAGGAACC
>JAUPLE010000455.1 GCA_030837085.1 Acidobacteriota bacterium
CAAAGTTGAACAATGAAAAAAAAACCACTGGTTTTGTTTGCGCTGCTGGGCGTGACCGGATGGCAATCACACCGGAAGGGTATGTCTGGGGGTGTGCGGTCTTTCACGATTATATGAAAAGACGAGAAGACATTCCCGACTTTCGTATTTATTCATTTAGTAAATTGGATGATTTTATAAAAGATCATGAAACAATCTACCCTCGGGTTCTTGCTAATTATATCTTTCTCAGCCAGGATTGTTTTTTTTCCGGGGATAGGTTTTGTTTTCTTTGTGATGAAGTAGAGACGTGTAGGGTATGCCCCGTCAACGCTGCCTATACTACTTCCATTATCGGCAAAATATCTCCCTGGGAATGCCGCCTGAATGTGATACTGAAAAAAGAAATAAACGAATTCCGGGAAGAGATAGCCAGGATAGGTTCATTGTTATGAATATACTGTATTTTTACATGCTACTTGATATTTTCTAACTTTTCTGATAAAGTTTTGTCGAATCTTAAGAAATAATAATAAAAATAATAGGAGGTAATAATGAGTAATGGAAGTTCAGGAGAATTAAGTTTGAAAGAAAGTGTGGCGAAGCTCGAGGCGTTTCTTGAGAAAGTAAAGGTGAGAGAGCCTGATATTGATATTAGTGAAGCCAATCAAGCCTTAAAAATTCAGAAAAAATTCTGCGAGCTTTTCGAAGAGTTTAAGAAATATATCAATCCAAACATTTTTGAAAATGATGAATATTTAACGAAATATGACGAAAAAAGATCTGCTATTCATTTAAACTTACTTGACTCTTTGAAAAGGTTTATTGACTTATACAACATAGTTGCCAAAAACGGTAACTTCAGTGCTGAGGATTTAAATGAAGCCTGGAAAGCCCTTGAACATCAATTCAAGTTTACCGAACGTATGTGGCATATCGGCTACGAAATAGAGTCCGAAGGTGTTTGTGGACAGAGACCGATAGCTAGGCCGAGCTTACCTAATAAACCATAATGAGTCATTCATATGATTAATATTCATGGAGAATTTCATTATTTGGTATAAGGAGAATATCACAAATAGTAAAGAAAAAATTCCTTTTTTTATGTGGGGTATTTATTACCTTTTCCTCTTTACTGGCCCTGGATGCCCAAAAAGCTATCACTCAATTTAAACAGGATGCATGGCAGGCAGAACGCGGTTTAGAGCAGAAGATGGTGAATTCCATTTGTCAAAGTCAAGACGGATACCTCTGGCTGGGTACCTCGAATGGATTGGTGCGCTTCGACGGTATTGATTTTAAAACCTTTAGCAAAGAGAATACGGAAGAATTACTTGATAACTATATTATAAAAATACTCGTTGAAGACGGAAAGGGAAATTTATGGATCGGCACAGAGAACAGTGGTTTATCATACTTAAAAGATGGAGCATTTATCACTTATTCCCTGAAAAAATATCCTGCTCTTCTAGGAATTTTGACTATTTTCCCGGACCAGGATGGGAACGTGTGGGTGGGTACCTTAGACAGCGGTTTAACCTACTTAAAAAACGGGAAATTCACCACCTATACAATTGATAATGGCCTGGCAAGCAACAGGGTAACAGCATTTCACCAGGATAAAAATGGGCTTCTCTGGATCGCTACCTCTGCCGGGCTTTTCATCCGCGATTCCTCCGCAAGGATTAAGGGTTACATTGGTAAAAATGGCCCTTTTGATAAAAACATTCTCTCCATCTGCAAAACAAAAAAAGAGGAACTCTGGCTCGGGTGCCTGAATGGGCTTTATTGTTTGAAAGACGCGAAGGTAACTTATTATGGTAAAAAAGAAGGACTTCCAAATCTTAAAATTAGATGCCTGCATGAAGACAGCGACGGTAACCTCTGGGCTGGTACGGAATACGGTGGGTTAATACGAGTAAGAAATGGCAGGATCGAAACATTTCCTCCCGGAGATACATTGGCAATTGAATATATCAATTCCATTTACGAAGATAAGGAAAAAAATCTCTGGATCGGAACCCTTAAAGGGGGATTACACTGCTTAAGAGATACAGTCTTTACTCCCTATACCACCAGGGAAGGATTGAGCCACGACCTTGTACATTGCATGTGTCAAGACCGTACTGACAATCCCTGGATTGGCACTGAAGATGGTGTGAACCAGTTGAAGAACGGACAATTGATAAAGGTATTGACCACCAGGGATGGTCTTTTAAGTAATCATATCATGGCTATTATGGAAGATAGTAATGGGGTGTTATGGATCGGTACCGATGTTGGTCTTAATAGGTACCAAAACGGGAAACTCATAGCTTTCAACTTTCACAGCGATGGTCTTAATTGCCCTGTTCTACAATTGACAGAAGATCAAAAAGGAAGGATAGTGATTCTTACTGAAAAGAATCTAAGCCGGTTCCATGAAGGGAAATTTACTGTATTGAAAAAAGAGGAGTCTAATTATTTTCATAACCATTTTTGCATAGACCGGGAAAGCACTATCTGGCTTGGTACTTACGGTGGAGGAGTTTTCAGGATAAGCGATGAAAAAATCACCGCTTTAACCGCCAAAGAGGGATTGGTAAATAATGAAGTCGAATGGGTTTACGAAGATAAAAAGGGAATTCTTTATTTTGGCACCAGGGGAGGGCTTAGTCTTCTTGATAATGGAAAATTTATCAACTACACGACTCAAAACGGTCTTCTCGACAGTTTTATTTATCAAATAGTTGAGGATGAAGCAGAGCATATCTGGCTGGCGGGTAGAACAGGATTTTCACGCATAAATAAAAAGGAGTTATTTGATTTTGCCGAAAGGAAGATTGATAAAATCCACCCGGTTCTATTTGATGAATCGGATGGAGTAAAAGACTCTTTTTGCAATCAAAGCGTGAAAACCTCGGATGGGAGGCTCTGGTTTGCATCAGAAAAGGGAGTATTAGTAATTGATCCTCTTAAGATTGCAAAAAAAAGGCAGGCCCCACCCGTTGTGATCGAAGAGTTGATCGTAGACGGAGAAGCGCTTCCTATTCGAGAGTCATTAATTATACCACCAGGGAAAAAGAGAGTGGAATTCCACTATACCGGCCTGAGTTTTGTGAAATCCCAGCAAATAAAATTCAAATTAAAATTGGAAGGCTATGACAGGGATTGGGTGGATGTAGGGCATGCCCGCGGCACCACCTACACCAATCTTTCGCCGGGAGACTACATTTTCAAAGTTACTGCCTGTAACAGCGACGGCGTCTGGAACGAAGAAGGCGCCTCAATATCATTTAAGTTAAAACCCTATTTCTATGAGGCCCCCTGGTTTTATGTTCTCCTGGTTCTTTCTGTTCTATCGCTTGGGTTTATCGGTTATAGGTTACGGGTGAGCCAATTGAAAATCAGGCAAAAAGAACTGACCGCGCTGGTAAAAGCGCGAACCAGGGAGGTTGAAGATAAAAATAAGCAACTGGAAGATCAATCAGTAAAACTCCAGGAAATGGACCAAATCAAATCCCGGTTCTTTGCCAATATTTCCCATGAATTCCGCACCCCTCTGACCCTCATCATGGGTCCCCTGGAACAAATGATCGCCGCCTGCCGCGATAATGAAGTGGAAGAGAAACGAAAACTGAATATGATGCTGCGCAACGCCCAACGCCTCCTCCGA
>JAUPLE010000456.1 GCA_030837085.1 Acidobacteriota bacterium
CTGGAAGCGGTTATTAAGAAAAATAAATCCTTCATAATGAAATTTGTATTCTTCCTGGGTTTTGTCATCATCGGCTTATTGGGGAAAATGGTTATCCCGGCTGAATTTTTCTGGAACCTCAGGATCGCTTCAGCATATTTTTCATTTCCCCTATTTTTTGTAGTTATTCTTGCAGTCGTTGCCGGATTAAGATTGGCATCGGTTTATTTTTACCATCGCAGCGATACCCGAGAAACAGAGATAGCAGAGATTATCAAATCAATAAAAGGTGAGAGCAATCCCTATGACTTTGTACCGCAAATTGAAAAAGCCTTGCTGCCAATGCAGCCGCATGGAAACCCCCATTTCATTTTTCGTTCCGGGTTTACCGAAAGCGAAGGCCTCGTTCAAAACATCGGTAAAATACATAAAAAATTGTTTATCGAAACCTATCCGAAGCATTTCCCATATGCACGCCATCCCATTATATATCTGTTTTTATCGGCGGCAATATTGTTATTTATTATCGGGTTTTTTTTCCTGGTCAAACATCCACCTGACAATATTTCAGTCCTAACGGTACCAACTATCGCCATCGATTATATATGGACAATTATAAAAGGCTGTATCCTTGTACTTAGTGGATTAGGGTTGCTCAAAACTGTCTATCGTATTTTCAGCCGTCATCACTTTGAGTCAGTGCTGGTTTTTGTAGAGATAGACGGAATTTATGAAAAAGAAAAGGCAAAAGCGGAAAAGATAGAGATTGATACCCCTCCGCCCAGAGACTCCCAGGATATCGTTTTTAGAAGCGATTGCCATTTCAAGATTTATACCACAAAACTGCTTACAGAAATGATTGCATCAAAGGGAAAAAGAAATATCATCGATATGTCTGTGGAAATAGAGGCAGAAAAAACAAAAAAACTGATAGTAGACATTATCGAAACCTTTGGGCAAAAGGAAATTAAATAAAATGGATAAGGAGGAAAAGTATGGACGATAAAAGCCAACAGATTATTAGTATAGGAAACAATAATAAAGGAATTTTCCGGGTAGATGGTTATTTGCAAGTAGCTGCAAACATAAACCGGTTAAAAAGTAAAGATGAAAGTGATATCACCAGTAAGCAGGTAAAAAAGATACTCATTCTTTCAGCGAATCCCAAAACAACCCCCCGTCTTCGCCTGGATGAAGAGGTACGAAAAATCGAGGAAGGTCTACGCCGTGCCAAACATCGTGAGCGATTTGAGATTCAATCCAGGTGGGCAGTACGTTATGATGATCTCAGGCGAGCGCTGCTGGATATTGAACCCAACATTGTTCATTTTACCGGACACGGCAAAGAGGAAGGCCTACTGGTGGAAGATGAAATGGGATTTGCTACCCTTGTCTCCTCAAAGGCACTCTCCGGGCTATTTGAACTCTGTAAAGACCATGTAGGATGCGTGATTCTCAGCGCGTGTCATTCTGCGCCGCAAGCTGTGGCTATTAAAAAGCATATCGATTATGTTATCGGAATGCGCAAGGAATTCAAAGACAAAGCCGCTGTAGAATTTGCTGTGGGCTTTTACGATGCTTTAGGAGCTGGCAAGAACGTGGAACAAGCTTTCAAATTCGGATGTAATGCTATCTTACAGCAATTCCCGGATCTACCGGAATATTTAATTCCTGTTTTGAAATAACGGAGATAATCATGAGCAGTAATGAAAAACTAACGGTTAGCATCGGTAATAAAAATAAAGGAAATATCAGTGTAGGAGGTGACATAAAAGTAGAGATTAACCCTAATAAATATACCCCGGAATTCTTCACTCCTCCCTTCAATGATTATGAAGAATCTATCTATATTATTCCAATAAGTGCACCGTCTCTTGTAGAGATGACAATGAGAGAAAAATTCTTGGTCTTAGGTGGGGATGGGTACGATAAAACCGGACTGGCCCGATATATTGCCTGGAAAATACTCATAGAAAACCAAAATAATAAAAATACCATCGAGGTAAATGAATGGACTAACACAGTCAATCCGCAAAACTTCATCTCAGAACTTCAAAAGAAAGATAAATCGACGATATTCATCTTACCCGATATTTCACCCCATCACATCAGGCATAACCTCTCCGGCCTTTACCGGGTAACCCAAGATAACGACCACTATCTTATTATCACCACCGATGATACGTTGGAAAAGTGGAAAGTTGAAAAAGATGCGAAACAATTGTTCTGGCTGCCATCCGATCCCTTATATGAATCTGAAAACTTATTAAGAGTATTGTTAAAGAGACTTACCGACAAATTTCAAGAATTGCCCGAAGAATTACGCGTTATTGAATTAAAACCTAACAGCATACTGATGGAAAATCTGCCACTTCAAGAAATAGCCATAAAACTAAAAACACCAGAAAGCATAGATACCTTTGTGAAGGGTTTAACTTCTTTAAAATCACCCATAAAAAACGAAGATATCAGGGAACTACTGGATGCGAGCCAGAATGATAGGCTGGCCATGAAGCGGTGGTTTTTTGGCTCGCTGTCGGCCCGTGAAAGATTAATTACCCTGGGCCTTTGTTTGTTTGATGGATTTTCAGATGACCAGTTTTTTGCCGCCATGGAAGAGTTGTTTGAGCAATCCTGGAGTAAAAGGAATCCTTCCATGGAGGCGTTAGATTACTGCGACCTGGACAGCCTTAGTAATTATTACAAATTTATTGAATTTCAGCAGGAAAAGAACACCAAAAAAGTCAAAAGTGTCCTGGTAAACCAGCAAAAAACATTACTGGAAATTTCCTGGGACAGTCATCGCCGTCAGATTCTCTCCGCGCTCCCGGTGATGGAAAACCTGGTTAAAGAATCGGTTTTAACCGGTTATTTAAACCCGGAGCTATATGGAACAAAGGAACGGCAGAGCCGTTTACGGGAGATAATCGGTGAAACTTTTTGTACCCTTGGACTTATTTCCATGGACTCTATTGAAGACACGTTACTGCGGTTGGCTGCGAAGAAAGAACTTGAAGTTCAGGTTGTGGTTGCACGAGCCATGGCACAATGGCGTGATTATGGCCATGATAAGGAATTGTTTGACACACTTCATTCCTGGGAGTTTAAAGTCACCTACAGGCAAATAATGGCATCTTTTTTAGATAATAAAGAAACAGAATCAAATGAACAGAAAAATCCCCTGGTCTATATCAAAGCCACAATCGCACTTACCGTTGGTTTTTCCGCCACCTATGACTCTCCCAATCAACTCAACGATAAGCTCATCGATTTATTTAAAAAGTTGGCGGATGACACTGAGAACTCCTTTATATATTCACGTTTC
>JAUPLE010000457.1 GCA_030837085.1 Acidobacteriota bacterium
AGATCCAGGGCCTTTTCCACCAGGATTTCCGTCTCCGGCCTCGGGATCAATACATTTTTATTAATGGAAAAAGTCTCGCCGTAAAACTCTTTCTTTTTCAGGATGTAAGCGATAGGTTCGTCTTTTAACAACCGGTTCCGATAGCGGTAAAAAGTTCGCAGCGCAGACATATCCGTGATAGGATCATTCTTCCTCATCCAGAATTCCGCCCGGGAAAAATGAAAAGCTTCTTCAATCAATACCTGGACCTCCAGGGTTTTGTTTTGCTTTGGAAATACTTTTATAGAATTGGCATATAAATCCGAGTAAAGCATTGTTTCACCTCCCCACAACCTAAGAAATAATTTCTTTAAATTTCTCTTCCAATGCCTTTTTATTAAACCATTCCGTTAAAATAGTGATCATGTCGTCCAGGTTCCCATCCAGGATAACTTCGCTGTTAAAATTCCTGCCCGTGATACGGTGGTCCGTAACCCTACTCTGGGGAAAATTATAAGTCCTGATTTTCTCCGAGCGTTCACCCGTGCCCACCTGGGATTTCCGGGTGCTGGCAAGATCATCATCTTGCTTACTCTTTTCATGTTCATACAGGCGGGATTGCATAACCTTCAGGGCCTTTTCTTTATTCTTGTGTTGGGATTTTTCATCCTGGCAAGAGACTACGATGCCGGTGGCTAAATGAGTAATACGGATGGCGGAATCGGTCCGGTTCACATGCTGCCCCCCGGCGCCCGAAGACCGGAACGTATCGATGCGGATATCTTTCGCATTGATTTCGATTTCCACGTCTTCCACTTCCGGCATTACCGCCACAGTCACCGTAGACGTATGAATACGGCCGCTGGCTTCCGTAACCGGGACCCGCTGCACGCGGTGCACACCACTCTCGAATTTCAAAAATTTATTGGCATTATGCCCCTGGATATGCATAATGATCTCTTTAATACCGCCGATAGAGGAGTAAGTGGTAGAAATGACCTCTGCTTTCCATCCCATTCGTTCGGCAAAGCGGGAATACATCCGCAGCAAATCCGAAGCAAATAAAGAAGCCTCATCGCCGCCGGCGCCGGCCCGTATCTCCAAGAATACATTCCGGCTGTCTTCGCTGTGATCCGATACCATCAGGACCTTGATTTCTTCCTCGATTACCTCGATTTCTTTGGATAGGCCTTCAATCTCTTCCTTAGCCAGATCTTTCATCTCATCTTCATCCGAAAGCGTTAACAATTCTTCCGCTCCCTCTTTCTTGTTGATGAGTTTTTTAAATTCCTCGTATTTCTCTTCCAACGGTCTAAGATTCGACAACTCCTTTGAAAGTTCCCTGAATCTCCTTTGATTCTTAACTGTATCCGGTAATGCTAACTGGTCTGAGATGTCTGTGTATTTCTTATGAAGACCGTCGAGATAAGAGAATATTTTCTCACTGCTCTTTGTAACCATATTTTTTCTTAAATTTTTCTATGCGGCCTTCAGTGTCGATATATTTTTGTTTCCCCGTGTAGAAAGGATGACACTGTGAACAGATTTCAACCGCTATTTCCTTTTTCGTCGATCGGGTCTTAAACGTACTCCCGCATGAACAGGTCACAGTACATTCAACATAACTGGGATGTATATCTTTTTTCATTGTTCCTCCGTTTTCAGTGGTAAGATAAGTAATTCTATCATTTTCCCCCGCTCTTGTCAATAAATCCGATTCCTTTCTTCATCATTCATCATTCATCATTCAAAATTTAAAATCTTCCCCGGGTTTAAGAGGTTTTCCGGGTCGAAGGCTTGTTTCAAGCGTTTGAACAGTTCCAATTCCAGTTCAGTGAACTGGTATTTCATAAAAGGCTTTTTGGTAATCCCGATGCCGTGCTCACCGCTGATAGAGCCTTTTACGGACACCACGTGACTGAAGATTTTATCCAATACAATCTCGGCCCGCTCCATTTCTCCTGGTTTTTCCGGGTTGAGCATCAGGTTGGTATGAATGTTGCCGTCTCCGAAGTGGCCGAAGAGGGGAATAACCAGGTCATATTCTTTAGCCAGCCGGTTGATATATTCGACGGTTCCAGGAATTTCCGCCGTTGGCACCACTATATCTTCATTGATTTTCTTAGGATTCAATTTAGTCAGGGCCGGGGATATATTACGCCGGATATCCCATAGTTTCTCCTGTTCCGCGGAAGTTTCGGCAACCTGACAGTGAAGAGTGTCATAATTCTTTACGATTTCCAGGAATTTGTTCTTTCTCTCCTCCACGTCCAAACGGTTGCCGTCCAGTTCGATTATTACAGTGGCCTGCAACTGGTCATCCAGGGATAATCCCAGGTATTGATACACGGCTGATATAGAACTTCGGTCTATAAATTCGATAGCAGAAGGATCGATATTGTTCCGGATGGCATAGTTGATAAATTCCGCCCCTTTTTGCAGGGAATTAAAATCGACCCGGAAGGAGACCCGGTATTGGGGGAGTGGGATCAATCTCAATGTAATTTTTGAGACAACCGCCAAGGTTCCTTCCGAACCCACCAGCAGGGATTTAAGATTATACCCGGCCACGTCTTTGATTACAGGGGAACCGGCTTTGATTTTTTCACCAGTGATTAAAAAAGCCTCCAGGGCCAGGACGTAATGGCCCGTGACGCCATATTTGTAACACCGCAGCCCACCCGCGTTTTCCGCCACATTGCCGCCGATGGTGGAAGTCTTTAAACTGGCCGGGTCCGGTGGATAAAAAAGCCCTTTTTTCTCTACTTCTTCTTGCAGATGTTGGGTGACTACACCGGGTTCCACTTCGGCCAGGAAATTTTCCGTATCGATAGCTAAAATGCGGTTCATACGGGTAAATACTATCACGATGCCGCCTTTCAGGGGGATAGAACCGCCGGTATATCCCACCCCGGCCCCACGGGGCGTGACCGGGATTTTGTTTTGATAAGCGATTTTCAAAATCCTTTGGATATCTTTTTCATTCTCAGGGAACACCACCAACTCCGGCGGGGATTCCAGGGCCGTGGCGTCGTAGGAGTAGGTAAGCAGGTACTCCTTATCACTGAAAACCTTTTGTTTACCAAGGGTCTTCCGTATTTCATCCATTACTTTTTTATCGATCATTTGGGGATATTATAAATGACGTCCGGGTAATGGTCAAGCCGTTTTTTTGACTTTTCTATAAAATTTTAATTTTCCTGGTAAAAAATATTTGACAAAACCATTTATCTTATATACAATTATTCCTTATGCTACCGATTGACAGGTGAAAATGGAAGACGGATTTAAGAAATTTATAACGCATTATAAGAAGGACGAAGCGATTTATAAGGTCGGTGACGTCCAGGCTGATTTCTACATCATTAACAATGGGAAGGTCCAGTTGAAGCTCGAAGGCGATGACAAGCCCGTTGTTACTATCTCCAAAGGGGACTTCTTTGGCGAGGAATCGTTAAATGACGGCCAGACCGCCATCTATACGGTTGAGGTGATCGAAGATGCCGACATCATTAAGATTCCTTACAGCGCGCTGCTGGATATGATAAAGAAGAATGCCCCTATTGCAATGAAGATACTGAAGAAACTGACTGAAAAACACATCAAGATAATGACGAATGCTCTTCAAATAATGCAGAAACCGGCGCCGGCTTCAAAGAAAGCCGCCAAGAAAACCGAAGCAGCAGTAGAGGAAGAGAAAACGTCCGAAATGCTGCCCCCGGATATCAAAGCATATCTTGTAATTGAGCGCTCCAACCGGGTGGTGCAATTAACCAAAACCCATACCTACCTGGGCCGCAGGGATTATACCACGGGTTCTGTGCCTGATGTAGACTTGACCAAAGAGGATGAAGAGAAATATATTTCCAGGAGGCACTCCCAGATTGCGTATGTCGATGGTAAATTTTATCTTTCAGAGGAGCCGGGGACTGTGAACGGTACGTTCCTGAACGGGAATAGGCTGGCTACCGGCGTAAAGCATGAGTTGAAAGATAAAGATGAGATAACCCTCTGCCACCTGAATATCACATTCAAGCATTAAGATCGCATTTATTCATCAGGGCTTCCGCGTCAACGCAGTAATTAATTCTTCAAATCCAGGGTAAAGATTTATCAATTCTTTCCTGCTCCCGGATTTATAGTCTCCATATTCAAATCCCGGCGCCATCGTCGTTCCCATTAAAGCGAATTTCCCCCCCTGCACCAGTCGTGAGCCCTGCCATACGCCGGCAGGAACAATTACTTGAGGATGCATGCCGCCTTTTAAATCAGCGCCCAGGACTACCCATTTCCCTGCCCCATCCGGATAGAGGTGCAGCATTTCCACCGGGTCCCCCAGGTAAAAATGATAGATTTCATCTCCACCCAATTGGTGCATTTCGGAAAAACAATCGGTTTCGTTAGTGAGCAGGTAATATATGGCCGTGGAATTCTTTGAACGGTAGGTCTCCGAAAAATACCCACCTTCCATTGGGAGTTTATACAAGTTCAAAATTCGGATGATGTCTTCTGCTGTAATCATTGGTATTTCCGTCTGTTCCGTGTATTCTGTGTGTTCTGTGGGTCAACCTTTGATTATTTCTTCATAGCGGAAGCAATCCGTGGTATGGTCATTGACCATGCCCGTGGCCTGCATATGGGAATAAATAATAGTGGAACCGACAAATTTGAATCCTTTTTTCTTTAATTCTTTGCTTATAGTATCGGAGAGGGGAGTTGTGGGGGGGATTTCTTTAATATTTTTCCTTTGGTTAACAAGCGGTTTCCCATCCACGAAGTTCCAGATATAGGAATCAAAGGAACCGTACTTTGCCTGGACTTCCAGGAAAGCGCGGGCATTGATTACCGCGCCCTGGATTTTCAGGCGGTTGCGGATAATGCTGCTGTCTTGCATTAGTTCCGCGATCTTTTTCTCATCGTATAACGCGATCTTTTGTGGGTTGAAGTTATCGAAAGCAGCCCGGTAGTTTTCTCTTCTTCTAAGGATAGTAAGCCAACTCAGGCCGGCTTGCGCCCCTTCCAGCACCAGGAATTCAAACAGCAGCCGTTCATCATGAACCGGGACGCCCCACTCCTCGTCGTGGTATTGCAAATACAAAGGGTTATCCAACGGAACCCATGCACATCGTTTTTTGTTATCCATATGGTCTCCTTTTAATAAATAACTATACCTAAAATCAAAACTTTTTTCAACCCCCCCGCGGCGCGGGGGGCCTATTTGTAGGACTGTGCCGACGGATTTTCTTCCTAACACTGTAAGGCTCACCCCCATGCTGGGAGTCCCTATTTGTAGGACTATACCGACGGATTTTCTTCCTAACATTATCAGGCTCAGTACCGTTCTGCGCGAGCAGGAAAATTTTGCGTTTTTCCTTCGCGACCCTTCGCTCTTTAGGGTGTCCCGCCGGGACCTTCTCGGCTATTCTAAGGTTTTGTCTGCCTGATCCATTTTTTTCTCCTTCTTTACATCGTATTCAATTTCCTTTAAAATAGATATCCGATGAAATGGAAAAGAGTAATGAAATTCAAAAGATCGGATTCGTTGAAACTCTATTGTAAATTTATAAAATAAATTTTGGAGGAATAATGAAATCATTAAAACAATTCATAACCCTGGCAATAGTCATCCTTTCCTGGGATATATTCCTTTGGGCGGGCGAGCATGTGTGGACCACAAACGGTCCCAAAGGAGGAATAATACGTTCAATCGTATATGACCCCCACAATAAAGAAATCGCCTATGCCTCAGTAGTTAAAGGCGGCATTTACCGAAGCATAAACGGAGGGAAAAGTTGGCAGCAAATCGTCTCAGAGGAAAACCTTGGGACGGGGGTTAGCCATATCGCTGTCAATCCAATTAATAGCAACATTCTTTATGCCGTTGGCGGCGGGGGAGTTTTCAAAAGCCTGGACGGCGGATTGACCTGGCTGACGCTTAAAACGAACAATACCAATAATATCGTTATCAACCCGGTAAATACCGATACATTGTTTATTGCAACCTTCCAAGGAATTTTTAAAAGCGTGGATGCCGGCAGCAACTGGACAGCAGTCAACGCCGGCCTTACCCATTTAAATATTTCATCATTGACGCTGTGCCCTGCCAATCCCAATGCCCTTTACGCCGGTTGTTGGGAGGCGCCGGTGATTTTTAAAACATCTAACGGCGGCGTCTCCTGGGGGACCGTATATTCCGGTTCAACCGGAGAACAGACCAGGACGGTGGCGGTTCACCCTACCAATGCCGATATCGTTTATACCAGCGAATACGAAAGAGGCAGTATTTTGAAAAGTACGGATGGAGGGATTAGTTGGAGGAAAACCGGAAGTAGTGACGATATTTACATGGATGCCAATTTGATTGTTATCGACCCCATAAACCCGGAGATTGTTTATTTCGGCCGAAATGTAGGCGGGCTGTTTAAATTGGTTGATTCCGGTTCCAAATGGAGGGAAAAAACAAACGGTTTCACTAGCAGGGGTGATATCCAGGCCTTAGCGGTCAACTCGTTTGATAATGCCAATATTCTTGTGGGCACACTGGCCAGTATTTTCAGATCGGGGGACGGCGCACAATCCTGGAATGAAGGGAATTCCGGCTTGAACTATACATACATCGCTGCCCTGGCGATCAACCCGGCTAACCCTGATTTAATATATGCGGGTACTTACGGCGGGAGCCTGTCGATGAGTACGGATGGAGGTAACACATGGCAAGCGGCAAACAACGGCATTAATGGTCATTCAATTGACGCAATTGCCGTGAATCAGGTTTCCACAAATGTCGTTTACGTTGGTGATACGTTTGGCGGTATTTTCAAATCCACCAACAGCGGTGGGTCTTGGACCCAGATTTTCAGCTCGGCTTCGGGTCACACGGGCGCACCGCACTCCATTGTTATTGATCCGGGTAATACAAAAATAGTATATGCCGGTATGGCAAAAGCTGGACAGGGCGGTTACACTCATAGTAACCCCCGGGGGATATTCAAGTCCGTCGATGCCGGCGCCACGTGGAAAGAATTCAATACCGGATTATCCAATCTCGACGTCCGTACTCTCATCATCGATCCCTCCAAGACCACTACACTGTACGCCGGAACAGTCGGAAGCGGGGTTTTTAAAACCACCAACGGCGGCGCTTCATGGAGTTCCTCCAACAGCGGCCTCACCAATCCGGATATTCGCGCCCTGGTTCTGAACGCTGCCGGTCCCAATATCATTTACGCGGGTACCAACGGCGGCGGTATATTTAAAAGTATTAACCACGGCGCCACCTGGACGCCGATTAATAATGGTTTAACAAACTTGACCATCCACTCATTGGCAGTTGACAGGACCAATGGAAATAAAGTATTCGCCGGTACTGCCAATGCCAATGTCTATGGCAGCATCGACGGTGGAAATTCATGGCTGAAATTAAATGAAGGACTGCCTTCCTACCTGGACAGCATTGAAGCCATTGCTATCTCTCCAAAAAATGCAAGCCTTCTTTATATCGGTACCTACGGCGGAGGTGTTTTCCAACGAACGATCGATCCTGATACCATTATCCCCACCCCTGCCCAAATATCATTAAACCGTACCCAGGTTTTTTTCGGGGCAACCGCGGAAACAGCGGCCCCCTCTCAAACATTTTTAATTGAAAACAGCGGAGAAAGCACACTGAACTGGACGATAACCGTCAATGCAGCCTGGCTAAGTTGCACACCGCTTTCAGGTACGGATTCGGGGACCGTAACCATATCGGTGAATGCATTAGGATTAGCGCCGGGCACTTATAACGGGACCGTTACCGTTTCCGATCCCAGGGCCGTTAATTCCCCACAAACCGTTTCGGTTAGGTTAAAGGTCTACAAGGCTGGGGAAAGCGGGGTTCCTTTCGGTGACTTTGCCACGCCGGAACACGGTTCGACCGTTAGGAGCAGCATCCCGGTTACCGGCTGGGTACTGGATGACATCGGCATCGACAGCGTAAAAATTTATAGGGAACCGGTGGCCGGTGAGGGGACCAATCTTGTTTATATCGGAGACGGATTATTCGTGGAAGGTGCACGTCCTGATGTTGAACAGGCATACCCCCAGTATCCCATGAATTACAAAGCCGGCTGGGGCTACATGATGCTCACCAATTTTCTTCCAAATGGCGGCAACGGAACGTTTACCCTTCATGCAAAAGCTGCCGATAAGGAGGGAAACCCAGTCACTTTAGGGGTCAAAACCATTACTTGCGATAACGCCCATGCGGTCAAACCCTTTGGCGCCATCGATACTCCTGCCCAGGGAGGGAGCGCCAACGGGAGCAACTTCAGAAACCAGGGGTGGGTCTTAACGCCTTTGCCCAATAAAGTCCCGGAGGACGGTTCTAAAATCAGTGCCTTTGTGGATGGGGTTTACCTGGGGCGCCCGAAATATAATGTTTACAGACCGGATATTGCAGCACTTTTCCCTGGCTATAAGAATAGCCAGGGGGCGCTTGCTTATTTCGATTTCGATACAACTGCTTATAAAAATGGTGTTCACATCATACAGTGGTCCGTCGCCGACAATGTGGGGAACTCCGATGGTATCGGAAGTCGCTTTTTTTCCATACAGAACCCAGGTGATAGTAGTAAAAAGTCGATGATAAAGGGGCAAAGGGTACCCGATATTTCAGAAATACCGGCGGATGTTCCCGGGGCTGCATGTGTTATAAAAAAGTATTACCAGGGGGAACCCCAAAAAATTTCTCCCAATGATAATGGAATTATAAATATTGAAATCAAACAATTG
>JAUPLE010000458.1 GCA_030837085.1 Acidobacteriota bacterium
CGTGTATTTTGTTTCCCGGGAGGAAATGGATATTTCTGAAGTGAGAAAATTCCTGGCCGCTGAAATGCCGGACTATATGGTTCCTTCATATTTTATGCGGCTGGAACAAATACCGTTGACGCCTAACGGCAAAACCGATTACCGGGCGCTGCCGCTGCCGTCGCCGGAAGGGCGGACGACAAAGCAACGTATCGCGCCTACCGATGAGATCGAAAAGAATCTGACCCATCTCTGGGCGGAATTGCTGAACCTGGATGAAAATATCATTGGTATAGACGATAATTTTTTCCACCTGGGCGGCTATTCATTAAAAGGTGCTGCGTTGGCTTCCAGGATTCACAATTTAATTCATGTGCAAGCGCCCCTGGCCGAGATATTTAAAAACCCCACTATCCGTCGGTTAGCCTGTTATATCAGGGAACAGCGGCAAGGGGGCTTTTCTCTGGAAACACACGTTCGCGATGAACAAATAATACTCTTGCGCAAAGGAAGCGCGGATCGGCATGTCTTTTTCATCCATCCGGTCAGTGGAGAAGTAGAAGCGTATATGGATTTGGTCAACTTATTGCCGGGGACATATCATTATTGGGGTATACGGGTGGAGGGGCCGGAACATTTTGTTCCCCGTGATTTTAGTATTGAGGAAGTGGCCGGGAGTTATATCGAGAAGATCGGAACAATACAGCATCATGGGCCTTATTATATTATAGGTTGGAGCATTGGCGGCACCATTGCTTTCGAGATGCAGCGCCGGTTGGAAGAAGTAGGGGAGGGCGGCGAAGGCAGCGGGGGCGGCGTTCTGGTTTTCATCGATTCCGCGCCCCCGGCGCTCCCTTTCGTAGATCATAATGTGCCTGTCAAAAAAACCAGGCAGCAGGGGAAAAAAAATTCCCCGCCCTTGAAAAAATTAATACCCCGCCTGGAACAATTGAAAGAGAGGGAGATAACGTATTACCTGGCTGTAGCCCGGGCCTTTGGCCGCGCCCGCGACCGGTATATTCCCGGGGGAAAAATCCGGTCTGCCGTACATTTTATAAGCGCGCGCGACCGGGAGATGGCCAACCGGGAGGATTGGAATTATTTTTGTGAAACGCCCGTAACATTTTATGAAGTGGCCGGGGATCATTTTTCAATATTGGAAGCTCCTAATGTAAGTTCCCTGGCTGATATTATCGCCGCGCTGCTAAATACTTAAGCACTTCAATGAATAATTTACGCTAGTATCTTTGATTGCCGGGGTCTATTTTTTTAAGGATCGGATTTAAAATAAGTAAAAGTAATCCCATTACCATAAATAGTTAATTAAGACTCTTTATTAATTATGAAATCTTATAAATTACATGAAATAAAATAAAAAGATCATTTGAAATTTATTTAATAGATTCTGTCTTTTTAATTAAACTAATAAAATGTTTTTAAGGGGTTGACTTTAAATAACGATTGATTGTATAATCTGTGCGTAAAAAACATATTAAATTTAAAAGAAGGAGATTCAAATGATCAAACAAAGTGAGTTTAAAGTAATTTCAAAGGTTTTGTTGGTGGTTTTTGTGATGTTATTAGTACATGTCAATGTTTTTGCGCTGATCTATGGCAATGAATCGCAAAAAGGGTTCGGGAATCCCGGTGGGAAGAGCAGCGGCCCCACTATTAAGACCTATGTACTCCAGGGGGCCGGCTACTTTCTGGATTCGTATTCCGATATCCTCCAACTCCTCAACAAAATCGAATTGGCGGAACTGAACGGCATCGATTACGTCGAGTTGCAAAAAATTGCTGCCCTTGCCAACGACAATATCCTGGGACAGATGGAGACATATCTCAACCTAACCCAACTGGCCGACGCCACTCCCTATGACCAGACCGTGATTGATTTATTGACCGGTTTCGATTATGCGGCTTTTCAGCAGGAAAAAGGGTTGAACAGTGTTATCTTTGCCGAGGTGCAATCTTATTTAAGCAAAGGTGATATCCGCGGCGTTTACCACCGGTTCCACACTGTCGCCGAAACCCTCCAGGCTCAACTGAACACAATTAAAACCGATATCGACGCCCAGCGCTTTCCCCAGCCATCCGATTTGTGGAACCTGAACCAAAACGCCGCCCAATCGCTGCTATTCGGCCAATATACTGCCGAGGTATTCTACCGGGTTTTGAACATCGGGGTGACGGGCAATGACAGCATTTAAGGCTTTTTTTATTCTTGAACTCAAACGATTCATCAATAAAAGAAATCTCGCCATTTTTATGCTGCTCTTATCCATATCGCTCTTCCTGGTTCAAACCCATATCGATCGCTACAAAAATCTAATCGAGAATAACCGGGAATTTAAAGAAATCGAAACTCTAAAAGTAAATCAATTTCTCAACTACACCCAGTACGGACTCTACGGTTTCCGGGTATTCTTCAGCCCTGCGCCGTTAAGCATCTTTTTCAGCTATTCCGGCGCTTTCCCCGGGGTAACCTCCTTTATCGACGCGGGCGAAAAAATTAATTTCTACAACCCGGTGAAAGGAAAAACCCTGTTTGAACAAAATCCCGTAGGATTTATGGATTTCGCCGGGATCATTATGCTGTTGGGCAGCCTGTTTGCCCTCTACACCGGGTACGAATCGCTGCGTCATAAAGAATACCTTGGGTTTGTGGCCACGCTGTCCGATTACAAAAAAGTGTTTTTCTCTATTGCGGCATCTCGAACCTTTTTTACCATGATCTTTTTCCTCCTGCTCACGGCCGGCTCAGTGGTCCTGGTGAACATTAACGGCGTTGCCATGACGAAAAACGACTGGGGCTATTTGCTGGTTTACCTGGCGGTAATGACATTGATGTTGTTTTTCTTCTTTGCCGTTGGTATGATCGGCTGCAGCTTCAAGTCCAAAGTCAACGGCGTTATCATAATGATCTCCCTTTGGTTTGCCCTGGTATTTTTTATTCCCTGGGCGATCCAGGCCGTCATGCTCAGGAGTTCCGAGAGTATCCGTCCGGACTGTCAAATGGAACTGGAAAAATTAAAACTCTTGATGAATTTCGAAAAGAAGGCGTTGCGGGAGGTCGGCGTGTTTAAAAGCGGCAGCGGTAATGAAGCGCCCCAGGCCGTAAAAGAGTTGGCGGAAAGTTACTGGCAAAATGAATTTAAAACCATCCAGGCGGTGGAAGAAAAATTGAAAGTTGAACTGAAAACCGCTATCCGGCGTTTTGAAACCCTTTCCCTCTTGTTTCCCACCACTTTCTACCTCTCTACCAATAACGCTGTCAGCAGTAAAGGGTATGAAAATTTCATCGATTTCTACAGTTATGTCGAGGCGCTCAAACAGGAATTCTTGAGGTTTTACTTAGACAGGAAGTTCTACACCGGTCAGACCGGCGTGGAATCGTTTGTCAAAGGGAATGAAAACATCTATTTTTCTTCGAGTCGCTTACCGAAGGGTTTTGGACTGGGAATGCTCATGATGCTGGTTTATGCGGTAGGGGGCTTTACCGTCGCTTATTTTAGGTTTAAAAGAATCCTTTTTGTGCCAACGGGCAAAGGCGCCAAAGAGGAAAAGGACCTGGACGACCTGGATGTGGAAATGAAAAAGGGGCAAACCTATGTACTCCTGACCACCGGGAGTGCCGTTAACGACCGGTTATACAGTTTTTTCTCCGGTCGGCAAAGGGATTTTAAGGGAAAGGTCCGGCTGGATGATGTGAACCTGGTGTCCGGTTCCGTCGCTTCAGATTTAGATTTTACTTACCTCTGTCCACCGGGGGAAGTACCTGGCGATATGAAAGTGGGAGATTTTCTCAGCTTTGTCAAGCGCTTATTGCACGTTTCCAATAAAACCATGGCCGAGGTTTACATTCGCCTGGGAGTGGAACATATCGAGGATAGGCCTTTCAGGGAATTGCCGTTGGAGGAAAAGGGAAAGATTTTGCTGGCGGCTGCCCGGTTAAAAACCTGTTCCATTTACATGTTCCGGGATTTTCTCAAAGGTATGGCCGAGGATGTTATGACCTCCTTTACCCGTGAGTTCCAAGATATAAAAACCCAGGGAGCAGGGGCCGCGATTCTCTATCTAACCGATGATGTTTTATTGGTCTCGAAAATTGGGGACAGCGGCGGTTCGCTCAGGGCTTCCGGCGCCCCGAAATTGGAAACTTATAAACTGGTTTAACGTGATGACTGGTGAGTTGTGACTGGTGAGTGGTGAGTGGTGAAAATAAAACTTCATCATTCATCATTCATCATTCATCATTTGCGATCATTTTATCCGCCCTGGGTTTTTCCATGATGTAAAAATAGGCCAGGAGGTGTTCCCTGATCTCCGGGTACGCTTCCAGGTAGCGCAGAAGTTCGTCGTAACTGTCTTCTTTCTTCAATTTCCTATAATCCAGGTTCAATTTGATCATATTACTACCGCGGGTATCCGCTTTCACCCTATTCCCTGCTACTTTACTGCCCCGGCGAATGGACCCAAAGGCATAGGAGTCGCTGTATTTAGTAAAAACAATATCGAAATATCGTTGTGAAATGTTCGAGAGCACTTTTCGATGTTCAATTTTAGTTGGGTCTGTTTTACAGGCGGGCATGGATTGGGCCAATTCAGAAAGAAGCGTTTCCGTGACCCGGTTTATATCCGTCGGGTCTGGTTCCGGGTGGATTTCCCAGACGATCCATTTTTGTCCCCAACCTGAATGCGGGTCTTTGACCCTTTTTAATTCGAAATAATAAGCTGGAGTGCTTGCGCCTGTGGTCATGGCGCCATCGTCATTTTCAAGGAGCTTCATTTCCTGCCCGGCTATTTCTTTAAATTTCGCCTTTAATTCCGAGAAATGTCTGATTTGCGGTTTTAGAGCTATTTCCAGTTCCAGGAGTTTGGCGCTCATAATCTGTTCAAAATCCGGGATGTTCATATACTCGATAATACGCCTGATTTTTTCTTGTGTCTCCATTTTTCCAGTTGTCCGATTTAATTGTTTTCCTTTTGATTATACCCATAATCGGGAGATAATGCAATATGCATATTTAAATTATCTATCTTTTTTTTAAAAATAATCAATTTAAATGTAAAAAA
>JAUPLE010000459.1 GCA_030837085.1 Acidobacteriota bacterium
AAAAAGCAAGATTAGCCATGAATTTGCCGTGCGGTTAGACCGGCTTGGACCAGGAGAAACGATTCGTGCGATCCTGTTATTAGAGGTTAAAAGCAGCGAAAAACCGGGAGCCGGGGGTCGTCAATCCGCTGTCCAACGTGGGGCCGCCGTCGACAGGGTGCGCCAGGCGGCTGGAAATGCTCTTAAAGACATCGATGATATCCTTGAGGGTTTTAAAGGACGCCGTCTGGACAAACATCCCACAGCCCTGGGTTCCGTTCTCGTGGAAACAACCGCTGCCGGTGTTTATGCACTGGCCGCCTCGGCAAAAGTCAAAGCCATTATCGAAGACCAGGGAGTATCACTAATTCCTTAATCTCATTGAAGTCCCCGGCGGGTCGATGGATAAAAATTATAAAAAATTGGCCATTGTATTTAATGGCAAAGAAGTAACCATCAGAGAGGGTTAGCGAATCTTAATTGGCCTGACTCCTAAAAAAAACCAGCGTAAGGCGTAAGGAACCGGTTAGAGGTTAAATTCCGCCCAAACAGCACCGTGATCCGAAGCAGCATTGGTCCAGTGAGTAACCGTACTGTATTCTTTCTCGACATCTACTAATCCGCCTGATGAGGTTGTTAATTTTTCCAGGTTGTAAATTCCTCGACGTTCAACACCTGCCGCTTTAAAATTGTCTTTCAATGCTTTGGAAACCAATACAAAATCGATCTGCTCAAATTTTTTATAGTAATATGTCCATCTCTTCATCTGATCAGGGAATTGCAATTTCAAGACGTCAAACATATTATGAACCTTTAGTAACGGCTGCAATGGCGTGCTATTAGGATTGTCATTCAGATCGCCAGCCACGACGACCCAGTCTTTGCTAAGGTCATATTTTCCGAGAATTTTAACCACTTGCTCTGCTTGTATTTTTCGTTTTTTAGCGGCTGTGCCAGCGGCATCATATCCGCGGCTTTTAAAATGGTTACAGAGTATGTACAGCGGTTGATTACCAGGGAGTATCACTTGGACTTCCAGGCAATCCCTGCTGAAGATGGGTTCGCCGCCTGCTTCGTCAAATATGTGGGTATGGATATTACCAGGCGGATGTTTACTGTAAAGGCCAACATCGATTCCACGGGTGTCATTTCCATCGATAAGTAACGAGTACTTATATTGAGAATCTAGTAGATGTGAATCAAAGGATTCGAGGGCTTGACGATTTTCGACTTCCACAATACACACAATGTCTGCATTGACATCTCTGATTACATTTGCCGTGTTTTTACGAGTGATTTCGGAAAATTTTGCTTTTTTGAATTCAATCGCGCCGTCCCAATCATTGCATCCATTAGCAGCCACACCTATTATTGCAAATCCCTGTTTCTTGAAAAATTTGCCACGATCTTCACGTACTTCGATGTAGTCTTTGAGTTCTACCTTATAAAGTTTTAGCATCTGATCTTTATCACTGGCCGTATAGGTGGTTTTCTTCAACAACGTATTGAATTCATTGATTTTTCCAAGTTTGTCGTTTCCGACGTTTTGATCAAGAAAATTCAATACCTTCGCACGACCGAAAAGGTTTTCTACATTGAAACTTGCAACTTTTAAAATACCTGCCATTTTTCTCCTCCTTTTTTGTTTCTCTCTATCCATCGCCGGATTTACCGGACAAATATATATACCATACCTTTAGATAGAAAGTCAATCGTTATTAGGTACTTTTTTTTAAAAATATTTTTTGGACATTGCCTTTGCCCAAGGCATTTGAAAATCAGGTCCCTTTGCGTTCCTTCGCGGCTAATCAAAATTTGACAATTCTTTCAGTTTGCTTTATGATTAATCCATGACCATGAACGAAGCCATAACAAGAAAAAAATTTTTTAATACCGCGGGCCTGTGTTTCCCGGAAAGGTGACATTCTTGTCTGTCTCCTTTTATGCTTTATCCGTATTGACAAATTCCCAGAAAAAAGATACTATCAGAACGGCCACCTAAAATAAATACATACTTAAGGATGACCAGGTGAAAATATGGATGCAAATGAATTAATCGCAATACTCAAAAGAGGTGAAGACAGCAAGTTACAATTTAAAGAAACCGTTAAAGATCCTGGGAAACTGGCCGACGAAATGGTCGCTTTTACGAATTCACAAGGCGGTATGATTATTATCGGCGCCGGCAACCTGGGCGAAATTAAAGGTCTGACTATAACGGAAATCGACAAAATTAATCAGCATATAGCCAACGCAGCAACCAATAATATTAGACCCTCCATTAACGTGATTACCGAAAACATCGAAGTGGACGGTAAAATCTTAATCGTTGTTCATGTCAAAGAAGGTATAAATAAACCCTACTGCAATAACGACGGCGCCTTCTGGGTTAAAAGCGGTTCGGATAAACGTAAAGTCACTTCACCCGAAGAACTGCAGCGGCTGTTTCAAAGCAGCGGGAAAATATACGCCGATGAAACCATCATCGAAGATACAAGCAAAGAAGATATCGATCCGCTCAAATTCAATGATTATTTTCTGCGGGCTTTTAAAAAGAATTATGATGAAATCGACCATTCCCTGGAATCGCTCCTGGAAAAATTGCATTTATCAAGGAAAGGGAAACTAAACCTCGCCGGGTTATTGCTGTTTGGCAAACAGCCCTCCTTATTCCGTCCCGCCTTTATCATAAAAGCGGTAAGTTTTTTCGGGGATTCCAGCCAGGAAAGATTGTACCGGGACAGCGAAGATATAGAAGGCGATCTTAAAAGCCAATTTAAAGACGGTATGGCCTTTTTATTAAGAAATATAAGAAAAACCCAACAGGGCCAGCCTTTTAACAGCCTGGGCATCCCGGAGGTAGCCGCGCTGGCGCTGGAGGAGTTGCTTCAAAACGCTATTATTCATCGTGATTACCATAAAATCGCCCCTGTAAGATTGTTTATTTTCGACAGCCGCATCGAAATCATAAGCCCGGGAAAATTACCCAACAGCCTGAACATAGAGAATATCAAACACGGGAACTCCGCCATACGCAACCCTTTAATCGCTTCCTTTGCCGCCAAATTATTGCCTTACCGGGGCCTGGGCCTGGGCATCATCAACGCCTTAAAAGTACAACCCGATATCGAGTTCTATAATGATGAAGAAGGGGAACAGTTCAAAGTCGTCATCCCCAGGCCTAAAGAAGAACGCCAGCCTGGAAAACATATTCCCTAAAAATATGCCTATCAAACTGTACGCCGGCGGATACCCATGAAAAACAGGGGTAGGCAAGAAATTGCCATTCGTCAGTGATCATTGGGAGCAACCGGGTCTTGCCTTACCACACCCCCTTTCAGGAAATGTTGCAAAGCAAGACCCAATCGCACAATCCCATATGAACACGCTTACTTGATTAATGTAATGTAGTTGTCGCTATAATCTGAAACTACTGTGCTTATCTCCTTGATTTTAATCTTATATTTCAAGTTGATATCAACCGGCAACTTTGCTTTGCCGGTACTGTCGAATACATCGCCTACCGTCCACAAAAATGATCCATCAGCCGGATTGATATTATATTTAATAAGACCTTCCCAGCCGCTATCTGTCCACAGGGTGATTTTGATATTATGGGAAAGACAACCGGTTCTCCAGGTTATTTGTAGCAAATCACCGAATTTCAAGGTTTCGCCGCCGTTGGGAGCGTCAACCGTAATGCCGGGGGAGATGTTGAAATTGGCGTCGCTGCTATCTTCCGGCGATTGCCCTGTTTCTTTGATTTTAATCGTATAGTCGGAGCCGCAGCTAACCATACTGCCATCGATTAGTTGGCCTACCGTCCAGGCATAAAATCCGACAGCCGGATTAATATCATCGGCGATAATGCCTATTAGCACGCCGCCCTTCCACAGCGTGATCTCTAAATTATCGGAAATACCCGCCGCCTTCCAGGTGATGTTCCGAAGAGAAGTAATTGGCCAGGTTTCGCCGCCATTGGGAGAAGTCAGCGTCAGGATGATTATCACGCTTACTATGTAATCCTGGTTGGTTTGATCTGCCGTCACATTGGTATAACTCCTGTTAGCCGGAGTAAAATCGTACCCTGGATAAGATGGAGTAGCAGTACCGGACCACCCATAATTGACCGTAACACTATAATTTCCATTGGCGTCGGTGGTGGCTGATCCACCATTGTTGTCCAGTGTGATGGTTACGCCTGGTAATTTACTGCTCCCGAATGTGACTGTACCGGAGATGGTCCTGGTTTGCTGCGATGTCGTATAATTCTGGCTGGTTTGATTTGCCTTCAAATTGCAATAACTCCTTTTGACCGGGAAAAAACAATACCCGCGTTTAGAAGGTGTGGCTGTTCCGCTCCAACCGTAAGGAACTGAAGCGCAGTAATATCCATTGTAGCCGGTAGTTTTTATTCCACCATTATTGGACAGGGTGATAGTTACGCCTTGTAATCCTCTGCCCCCGGCTGTAACCTTACCGGATATGGTTACTAGATGACACGTTACCCCTGACACTTCACCGCTGTATTCACTATCCACTGTATTCCGGTTGGCATAATTGGGATCTGTCCTGGTCTGAACCACAAAGTAATAGGTGGTATCGGGATTGAGCTCGGTGACAGGAAGAGAAGACGCAGTTTTGTCAGCGGTTATACCGAAATAGGTATAAGGCCCCCCGGGGATGTTGCTGTAAAATACCCGGTATCCACCGCTATTGCCTTTATAAATAATAGGCGTCCAGTGGATATCAATCGAAGTAGAAGATATGGGAGTCGCAGACAGATTAGTGGGAGCGACGGTCTGGGCGCCTTGCCAATCCCCCGAAATCTGTTTTGAATGCAGGAAAACCCTCAATGTATCATTATTGGTGTACAGCGCATTATAAGTTAAATCTGACCAATCATTAACAAGCTTCGTCAGGTTGGTAAACGTGGACGGAATACTACCGGTGAGCTTGTTATAGCCAAGATCAAAGTTATGCAAATTCGCCAGGTTCCCCAGTTCCGGTGGGATACTGCCGCTGAGTTGGTTCGAGAAAAGCTCAAGGTCATGTAAATTTGCCAGGTTTCCCAGTTCCGGGGGGATATTGCCGCTGAGTTGGTTATTATTAAGCCCAAGATATGTCAAATTTGCCAGGTTTCCCAGTTCTGGAGGTAAGGCGCCATTCAGGTTGTTATTATAAAGGTCTATTCGTTGAACCGTGGTATTGTCAGGGTCACATTTTATGCCGTACCAGTTCTTTTCCGTCCCGGGCATGGCAAAGCCATCGAGATCCAGGGGCGGCTTTTTCCAACCGTAGGTACTGCTCCAGTCATCCCCATTGGTATTGTTATACAAGGCAATCAGCGCGGCCCTTTCCTGGGGAGAAACAACGCCGAATACCGGCAGGGAAATCCAATATAAAAGAATACCCGCCACTACTAAACATAAGATAAAACTAAAATTACTATTGGTTTTTTTCATGTTCGTACCCTCCTGTTATTTGCCATCCGGCTCCTGGCTCTTCACGGCCCAGGTCCGGTTTTGCCCGGGGATTAACCGGTTATTCTCACCCAGGGTAGAATAGATAATTCCCGCTGCTTTTTCATAAACCAATTGCCGATGTGTATTCACCATTGGCCCGTGAAATTCCACCTGGTAAAGACCCTGGGATAACTCGCGGAAATCGCAGGCCGCACGATTCAATCGCAGCCCCAGGTTACCCAGGGAAAGATCGATCCCTCCTTCCCGGAAATGGATTTTCTTTGTCGTTGGTCCCATCGATTCACCGGGAGAAAGTTTCCACCGGGTTCGAACATTGTTTTGCTCATAAAGCTCGAAAGCAAGAGAGTCGGCGTTCTTAACCAGGCTTTGGGTCTGGATATCGATCGAGCAAACCGGTACAGCCAACTGGTCGCCGGGCGCCCGCTGTTCCGATACGTTGCCTGCTTCATCCATCCACAGCAGGCAATTAACATCCCCCACGGATAACACCAGCGGTGTCCAACCATCTCTCTCTTGGTAACTCTCAATGGAAAGATAAATGGGGGTGCCTTCCTCCAACAGGAAGGTTTCCTCTACCGCTTTGTTACTGCCGGTCATGGGAAAAACCGGGCCCAGGGATACTAACAATAACGCAATCCAAATGAAAAACCTATTTTTTTTCATGTTTAATCCTCCAATCAAGTATCATTTATGTTGTTATTCGATCATTTGCCTATTCGTTTTTTAACGTGTCAAATGATACACCATTATAATAATATGAAAATGATTTTCAGATTAGCAAATTCAGATCAAAATGACTATAAAAATCAGATCATAATGGCTGAGGAATAGTGAATTTAGATCACGAATATAAATTTCAGATCAAAATGTGGGAAAAAGAGGAAAATCGATTAAATGGCAAGGAAATTGTTTTTATCTTTTTTATTCACGCCCCTTCCGTTCTTCGCGGCTAATAATAAAAACATAAACTGTACGCCAGCGAACACCCCGTGTACGCCAGCGAACACCC
>JAUPLE010000460.1 GCA_030837085.1 Acidobacteriota bacterium
CGACGGCTTTGATATCGTCGTAAACCAGGTGATAGTCTTTTGATTTTAAAGCGCCGATATTGATGACCATATCGATTTCCTGCGCCCCGGCGCGGACGGCTTCACGCGCTTCGAAAGCCTTGGACTGGGTGGAAGCCGCGCCCAACGGGAAACCGACAACGGCAATGGGCTTAACCGGGCTTCCTTTTAATTGCCGAGCCACCAGGGGAATATTGGCGGAATTGACGCAAACCGTGGCAAAATTGTATTGTTTGGCTTCCTCGCATACTTTTATCAATTGTTCTTTCGTGGCGTCGGGTTTCAACAGGGTGTGATCGATCATCGAAGCCAAAGTTCTATCTATTTTGGACCCGTTGATACCGGCCTTGGAACCGATACGGTCAGCGCCGGTGCTTAATATATTTCGAACCGCTTCCGGTTTCCGGGTGGCGCAGTGGCCGCAATTAATGCAATCGCGGTCCGAAGAGATACAACCATCCACGACGGCGGTTGCCATGGGGTCAATAACGCCCCGTTCCCGCAACTTCTCGGTTACCCTCTGGGTTATCAACTCGACGAGATGATCGATATTACGGTCATCGATTCCATTCGACATTTAATCCTCCTTTATGGCGACTTTGTCCACTACGCCGACAATGACGGAATGAAAGGGGTCGTCTTTGGTTCCTAACAATTGCCGGGCAGTGTTGCCCTCTTGTTCCGCCAATACCACATCGCCCGGACCCGCGTTAACAGTATCGCACGATATAAACGATGCCCCGGTATCTTTGCCGGTCTCATCAATGGGCTGCAGCAATAAAAATTTGTGGCCTTTAAAACTGGGATGCTTCTGCGTTGCCACAACGTTTCCAATAACCCTGGCCAATTTCATTGTTTATTCCCTTTCGCGTATTTCGCGTGTTTCGCGTGTTTCGCGGGCAGTTTTTCAATATTTATCGAAAATATCTTTTTCATCTTTTATGCCTTTATCTTCGACATTGACCTGGTCCACGATCCCGGTAATAGCCGCGTCCACCGGCGCAAAAGGATCGGGAAGGGCCAACGTGGATTCCCTGGCCAGGGTATAGTAAACCAAATCGCCGTACCCGGCCTGGACCGTATCGATGGCAGCCACGGCCTCGCCGCTGTTTTGCATCTTCTCATCCACCGGCTGGATCATTAATATTTTTAAATCTTTAATGCTGTCTACCTTCCGCGTGGCAACGACAGTTCCAATTACCTTAGCTAATCTCATAAAATGCCTCCGGCGGCCCCCTTTTTGAAAAAAGTGGGACAAAAACTTTTATTTACTACCAATATACTCCTTTTTCGATTAATTCGGGATGCGGCGACGGGATCAACTCGCAAGCCGCCAACATCCCCTCCTTCGCGGCGTACTGCCTGGCCGCATCCAACGAAGCCTCGACATCAGCCAGGGCCCCGGTCATCACAAAATACCCCTTCCCACCCAAACCATTGGCTAACCGAAGTTCAACCAATTGAACAGGCGTTGCCTTGGCCGCTATATCCGCCGCCAATACACAAACAGCCACGGAAAATGTTTCAATAATGCCAATGGCGCCAAAGGTTTCGATTTTAACGGCGGCGCTAAGAGCGGGAATAATGTCCTCATGAACCCGCGGTAAAAAAAGATCGGCAATAACCATATCTTTCCCGGTCTCAAGCCCGGCTTTCATGGCTTCTTCCACATCGGCCACTTCGCCGCAAATAATGGTAATGTATTTGCCGGGGCATACGGGATGCGTTTCAATAATCCGCACCGGCGCTTTTTTTACCATGGCGTCGCATGAGTAAATACCCCTGGCCACGGACTTGTATTCGATCATTCCTAAAGCGGGCTCTTTCATTGTTCGTTATCCTTTTTCATTTGCATATTTACTATCCACATATTTCGATCCATGTCCCTGCGATTTCCGTCACTGTCCCGGTAATAGAGGCATGGTATATGGTCCCGGTTTTACCCGGTGGAGACGCGGCAATCACATCGCCTATTTTTACTTTTTGCCCCGGGGCAACCGTGGAAAGCGCAGGCGCACCGGTATGCCGGTCCAGGGGAATCCTGACCCGCGCCACGTTTCGATACCCGCTGAAAGGTGTGTTCTTAACATATTGGGAAATGCCCAATTTTTTAATTACCGTGGGCAGGGAAACTTTCCGAAACTCCAACTCCGGGACGATATTGATATCGGAACGGTGGTGGGGATTTTTAATACCCCTGGCGGTTAATAATTTTTTGTATTCAGCGTATACTTTGCGCGGGGAAAGCATCATGAAATCGCAAGCTACCAGTTCACACACCCCGCACTGACTGCATAGGAATGCGGAAGTGATATGTTCGGTGGGCTCGGATTGGTTGTAATCAATAGTGCGCATGGTCATATGGGGATATAATGCATGGCCCAACAAATTCCGCGGACACAGGTCCGAGCAGCGGAAACATTGACAACAAGCGGCTTTGGATTTTTTGACCATGCGGGAAATAGTCGTGCGCTGCATGTTGACGATGAAATGATCTTCGGGCAGGGCAATGACGCCGGAGGTAGTTTTGGCAATCCCCTGGTCCAGGTCTGTGACAATGGTTCCCATCATAGGGCCGCCGTCGATAATGACATCCGTGGAATTAAGGGTTCCCCCGGCCATGTCAATTAAATCTTTGTAGGGTGTTCCGATGGGAACAATAATCACCTGGGGTTGTTTCACGGAACCGGCAACAGTGACGGGCCGTTCGGTGACGGGTTTGCCGGCCACGGCGTGGGCCACCTGGGCCAGGGAAAGCACATTACTGACCATAACGCCCACGTGGAGGGGAAGTCCGCCTTCGGGAATGATGCGGCGGGTGACGTCGTAGACGGTTAAAAACTCATCGCCGGCAGGGTAATAGTTTTCCAGGAAATGGAGCCGGATGCTCCCGTCCGGGGGGAGTACTTTGGTCAGGGCAGCAGCAATGTCTTTATAATGTGCTTTTATGGCGATGAAACCGGTTTTGGCGCCGGTTGCAATCATGGCGTATTGGAGGCCCTGGATGACCAGGCCGGGATTTTCTTTTAATAACGTCTTATCTGATGCCAGGAGTGGTTCGCATTCGCTGCCGTTGGCAATGACAGTATCGACACGGGTATTAAGTTTGATATAAGTAGGGAAACCTCCGCCGCCAGCGCCGATGACCCCGGCTGCTTGAACGGCTTTAATGATTTCACCCGGTGTCTTGTCAATCATTGTTGTTCTTTACCTTCGGTGTCCAGAAACCCTTTTTGAAAAAGACCCTCACGGAGGGTAAGTTTCTGGACTTCCCAAAACTTTTTATTAAACAAAAGTTTTTTTGGGGTCCAGGGGCGATTTTTTCAAAAAAAGCCCCTGGATTTACACAATCCTGAAATACCCACTGACGACACATCTCCTGGTCCTCGTAAAATGACGCGCCGTGGTCAGCCCCTCGCCCGTAGGCGACGCAATGGTAAACGAAGTCGGTCC
>JAUPLE010000461.1 GCA_030837085.1 Acidobacteriota bacterium
ATTTGTGCCAATGCTTGCGGAACTTGTACCAGGGCTTGCGGCATTTGTGCCGGGGCTTGCGGAACTTGCGCCAGGGTTTGCGCTATTTGTGCCATGCCTTGCGGAACTTGTGCCATACTTTGCGGCATTTGTGCCAATGCTTGCGGAACTTGTGCCAGGGCTTGCTCTATTTGTGCCATGGGTTGCGAAAGTTGTGCCATGCCTTGCGGCATTTGTGCCGGGGTTTGCGCTAGTCGATCTATGCCTTGCGCTACCCGATCTAACATCTGGGCCACTCGATTTAACTCCTGGGGTTCCCAATCGAACCCCTGGGTGAATGCCACTAAGATAAGAAATTCGAAATCCGAAACAAATCCAAATGACCAAAACAAAAACCGCACCTGGTAAAATGGTTTATAAAAGGCCCACTCTTTGATAGTGTCATCTTCTGATAACAAACTGAAGAACAATCTGTAGTAGGAGTCGAAGCGGGACGGAAAATAATTGCTCACTTGAAATATTGAAAAGCATATGTTATTATCTAATCATGATTATGCAAAGTAGAATAATGCCCTTAGCTCATTTCGGAGGTGCCCAATGAGCGTATCGTCCCCTGCCAACAATATAAAAAAAAGAATTATGCTGTCTGTGGACAACCTTCCACCCGAAAGTTTACAGGAAGTGATATATTTTTTGGATTACGTACGTTTCAAATTTCAAAAAAAAAATCAAGCATCAACTCCATATCAACCTGTAGCTTTCGGCGGTTTATGGAAAAATGAAAACATCGATGACCAGGACATCGATGAAGTTCGCCGTGAAATGTGGCAAAGTTTAGAGGGTCGAGGGTTATGAGCCGATATGTAACCGATACCCATGCTTTGATCTGGCATTTAACCGGAAACTCCAAATTGTCCGTTAAGGCAAAAGATATCTTTCAAAACGCCGATATTGGCATGCATCAAATTATAATCCCCAGTATTGTTCTTATCGAGATGGTTTACCTGGTAGAAAAAGAACGTATTCATAATTCCTCTTTCGATAGAATTCTTCAATTATTAGAAAACGTTAATGGGAGTTATGAGGAATCTCCTTTAAATAAGGAGACGGTAAAAGCTCTGCAGCGGATCCCCCGTTTAGAAGTGCCGGATATGCCGGATCGAATTATTACAGCAACAGCATATCAATTACGCTTGCCATTGATTACACGTGATGAGAAAATTAAGAAATCTAAAACTGTAAAAATTATTTGGTAGTATAGGCAGTAAGGCTAACCTGCCTTTCTTTTAAGAAAGGTAGGATTGAATTTTTGTTCTTTTTAATACAATTAAGCTCAGGGAAAATTCCCGACAGGAGGAGAACCAATGGCGGGTTTAACATGGCTGCATATTTCGGATTGGCATCAGAAAGGGGAGGAAAATTGGCCTGGTACCAAATCCCGCCATAATCTATCGAACACCGGGTTCCATTTTACCCTGGAATCGGGAGTTTCCCTTTTTATCACCCCAAAAAGAAGCGAAATCGCGTACTTAAGACCCGACATCGCCCCAGGAAGATGCGTGATCGCATGGTCATGAGGCGACGCTGCCTCTCGAAGATGCAAAATCGCCTGGGCCGGACGAAAAATTGCCTTATCGGGCGGGGCATTTAGGGGACAGCCCGGAATGCCACTATAAAAAAAAGGAATTTATATAATGCGCCCATCTAGGGCGCCCAAAAAATTCAGAAATCAAGTGTCTTCAAATACCTTGAGAAATTCATCTCTTGTTATCCCAGCCTGGTTGATGATTGTCCTGAGCGTTGAACCTTTTATTTTCTTGTGATTTGGCATTGTTCAATAAAATCATCATCGCCAAAAGTTTCTATATGAAATTTTGCCGCGGATTTTGCATCATTGAATGCTTCTTCAAAGGTATCTCCTTCCCCTACGATGATTCCTTTCAGGCCGACCGGGTATGCCACGAATCCATCTTCATGTTTTTCTACTACAATTTTTATATGGCCCATTATTTCCTACTCGATTAATATACATGAAATAAAAATATCTGTCAACCTGGAAGATAATATTAGAAAACTGAAACGTCAACCATTCCATGCTTTGGAACAATCCTTATATGAATCTCCTTCTTACTTAATATGTCATCCTGTGTTTTCACCAAAAAAACCAATTGGTAATCGCCATAAAATCCCGGCCCAGGCAACCAACTGAAAGTACCGCTTTTCGCATCAAGAGTAGAACCGATGGGCAGCGGTCTAAATCGACCGGGAACCACCCGCAATCCCAACGGTTTAATAGCGGCGGCACCGGGAAAATGGATTTCCACTCGCTCCAGTTCCCGGATTTCAATATAGGTAATTCCTTTTTCATCCGGGTAAATCTCGTTTGGCTCTATATCAACATTAAACCCTTTTTTAACTCGCACCGGGCCATACTGATCAACGACGGACGAAGATGGCTCAAAGATGGGCGCACACGCAGGTGCGCCCCTACTACAGGATTTGTCGGTCCCTGCGTTCTGTATGGAAAAGAACCGGCTGCCGATGCCGTCGGCATTGCCCGCATTATCCGTGGCAATCCAGTATATGGAATGAATCCCGTTCTCATACGCCGCTGTATTGATATCAAAATAAGCGCCTGCGCCATTCGTATTGGCATAGCCCGGGAAAAACGACGCAATGTCTGACCTATTTAAATTATAGGTGGGATGCCCCAGGTATACTCCATCAACATAAACGCTAATGGTGGAACCATTCACCGGGATAGAATTGGGCATGGGGGTTAATACCCAACCATGGTTCCTATATTTACTGCCGCTAGCGGTTCCTCCCTGGGCAGGCGTATCGATGGCGCCAAAAGGTTTCACTGCATGGGCGTTGTCAACAGTAATTGTCTTTGTTCCTAATGTCATTTGAGTCCCTTCCAGGTCAGTGGCAATCGCTTGAATGGTAAATACGCCATTGCCGCCGGGCAGGAAGTGCGTCAGCATCATATACCCCCAACCGGCCTGATAATTCATGGGATACCCCGGATAAGATTGTTCGATATCGGAGCGCGCGCCTTCAACAAAAACCGCGTCGCCGATATAAACCAATTTTGCTCCGTCTAGCCGGTACAGTTTCACGCTTTCTACGCCGATATCGTCCAATACCCACCCGGTAAAAGGAACACTGCTGCTGACGGTTGAACCTGCCGTGGGAGTAGCAAACTCGCCAAAAGGGCTTGATGTGGTTCCTGCTTCATATACTTTAAATGTAACGGCAAGCGTTTGGGGCGAATTGGCAGCATTGGCATCGCTTACTGTAATACTGGCCGTATATACCCCCGGAACTAAACCGGCTGAATTGGCGGTAACGGAAACAGAACCGGTATTTGTCCCTGAAGCGGGAGTGCAATTTAACCAGGCCTGATCTTTGCCGATAGACCAGTTCAACGTCTTTCCCCCACTATTGCTTACCAGGAAATTTTGGGAATTGGTCACTTCCCCTGTACCCGACGAGCCAAAAACCAGGCTACTGCGATTTAACGCAATCTGCGCCGGTAAATTCGCGGGATTTATCACCACCAGGTGGGTTTGCCATACCCAGGGAGTACCGGTTATGACCGCTCTTTTCACCGAATCAAGGGATACGGTGGTCTCCTGGTTTTCAACGGACAGCATGCGAACTCTCATATACGCGGTCCCCGTGGGCAGATTAAGATTAAGGGTGGCGTACTTCCACTTCATCCCGCCCCAGACAAAGGTTTCAGCATCGGTGTTCCAGGGACCTTCATCGGTAAACCAGCCTATCCCCATGTATTTCCTGGCTTCCGCGCCGCCGATGTCGATGGTCTGTAAAACCTGCTGATCTCCATCCAGGAATTCGATGGCGTCGAAACAAACCGCCAGCAGCCGGTCATCGCCCGCTCCCTCCGGGTTAAATACTCTCTTAAAAGAGAAAGTAATAACATTCGCCGGCGCAGTAATCGGTGAACTTTCAGCGAGTCCTTCTTTCAGCGCCTGCAAATAATCGTACTGGAATTCCACGGAGGGTTCGATATTGGTCCCTTCATTCCACTCGCTCCAGGAAGTACAGTAGAACATTTTTACCCCCGGATCAACATAGGCTTTTGCCTTCTTGACAAAATCCTTGAAACTTGCCGGGCTCCGG
>JAUPLE010000462.1 GCA_030837085.1 Acidobacteriota bacterium
GTGGCGAGGTCTGATTGGGGTTTAGGTAGTGTAACTTCAAAATTGCTTACCAGTTTTCCCTGCCGATGGTGCGCATTGCTCTTAATCATCAGCCCTAAAACATCCCGGCTCCAACCGTTTTGAATGGTTTGTTCCATATACCAAATGCGTATGGATTGATCTTTAATTTTTTCCATTAATAGCGCATGATGACCCCATGGAACCTTCCAGAGCAAATGATTATCCGGTAATTTTGCAACGGCCTGTTGCAAAATCGGATTAATACTATATTCTCGCGCAAAGCGGATCATATAGCCGATATTCCGCTCTGAAAAGCCTTTTTGCTCGGGTAACTCATTGCGAATATCTTTGGCAAGTTGAGGAATAACAGCGCTGCCCCAGCCCTCATTTTGCTGTTTTTCAAGTATCATCTTACCAATATCAAAATACATTTGAATCATTTCAGCATTGGCAGAGAAAACAGCCTTGACTTGCGCGTGACGGATACGATTTTTAATATCATTCAGTAAATTTCCGTATTGTTTTAGTTCGTTCATATCCTTACTCCTTCAAATATTTATCCAATCCGGCGCTCCTGGGAACGCTGCGTTTTTTTCTAAGCCAGTCAATGTTCATAGGGCATTATATGCCGTTTCAAAAAAAAGGCAAGCAGGTGATTTTTTTGTCTGCTGACGTTGCGTGATGGCGCTTTCTGACGATCCCCTTGTTGGCCCTATAATTTCTTCATTCCCGTGGAAGGTTTTGTAGTTGTTGATTTTGATGGTCTTTATTTTCATTTTATTTCCTTATTAATAGTACGTACCAGGTCCAGGCTGTCCAGGGTTTCCAGGTTATTGCGTACCGGGTGGTAGGGATCGTAGAGCCGGTCAAATTCAGTTTTAATCAGGGCCAGCTTCTCTTCATCGGTCATGTGGTCGGTTAACGGTTTCAAATCGTCCAGGTATTTTAGGATTTCTTTTCCGGCGGCTTTTATTTTATCGGCGAAGTAGAGTTCGAAGACCATCCCGTCGATGAGTTGTTCGAAAAAAGCGGCCTGCAGTTTGAGGTCTTTTTCTTTGGTGAGAGTGACGTAGTCGACGAGAATTTCAAAAGGTTTTTGGGATTCCTTTGGAATTTTGGGAATAGGCAGCCTCTCGAGAAAAACTTTTTTATAGCGGAATGTATTCCCTCGTAAATCGCCGCCGGCATAGAAGGCTTTAAACGCATAGGTCAGAAGTTTTGAATTCAATAATGCAGTGAGGTATTTTATATTTTCTCCCGTAAGGATGAATGCCGTTGCTTCGGCATAATAGTTGTTTTTATCATAATAAAAGGCCGAATCAAAAACGATCTCTGCATAAATGATCTTCTCTTTTTCAAACTCAGGGTGGTAAGCGCAATTTCGCAAATTATAAGGAGTGACTCCTTTATCCTGTCTTATTTTAAGCTCTTCCCAATATTGATCGAGAAACTCTTTTATTACGGGATAGTCATTAATATTAATTGGAAGTGTGTCCTGATAGCCATTATGAGTGTCTATCAACCAACAATCGTCGTAATTCAATTCATATCGTTTAATATCCCTGCCCCGTAAAATGGGTTTCATAATCTCCGCACTTTTTGGGTCTTTAGCGATCAATTCATCTTTCTTTTCTCGGTCTATTAGAAAAGCCTCATTAAAGCCGGTTTTAATCCCATAGTTAATGGAGATATTCCATTCTTTAAGCGGTATACCGATCTCTTCTATTCTCTTTTTAATTAACTCCTGGTCTATTCTGGCAATTATAAAGGAATCTTCACTAAACACGGCGGTTCCCGCTTTTTCCCTGGCAAGCATGGTTTCAAGCGATATATATGTGTCGTACATATGACTTAAATCCCAAACCTGTGGGGGAGTGTCCGACCGTTTTTTTGAAAATAGAAGAATGTTCGTATATGTCGTGGCTTCCTTAAAAATCGGGGAATCTCCAAAGTCGATGAGTTGATTAATGGCCACATTATTGAGAAAGTATTTTCTTGTATTCTGTCCATAATTTGCCCGCATCCATTTATTTGAGGTGATAAAGGTTAGCGCACCTCCATCTCTCAATATCCGGTGGCCTTTCTCATAAAAGAGGCAATAGATATCCCCGGTTTTGGCAAAGGTTTCATAGTTTTGTTTTTCCCAGTCTTGTTGCTCCTGTTTTCCGCTGAATTTTTGAATCTGTACATAGGGTGGATTTCCAATTACCAGATCAAAACCATTCTTATAATGCCATACTTCTGAAAAAAATAATTTAAAATCAAAGTCAACTTTGTATCCAAAAATTTTTTTAGATGATTCGAGTCTTTCTTTTAGTTGAGTATCAATTTGTTTTTTAAGATTTCTTTTTTTCTCCGGGGCTGTTTCTTTGAAGAAATCTTTTTTCAGGTTTTCCAATATTTCAAATGCCGGGCTCTTCCAGTTCTCTGGGAAACCAATTAAAGAATTTCCGCATACGATTTTATAATCAAGATTTGGCAGTGCTTCAATTTTGTCGAAGTTTTCTTCGTCTACTACCAGCGATAGCCACAACCGCAGGCGGGCAATATCAACGGCGCTGGCATCGATATCCACGCCATAAATATTCTCCTGGATGGCATGGCGCTTCAATTCATAAGACTTTTTCCCGGTGGATTGACTATAGGCCTGGAGCAGTAACCGCGCATTAACGATTTCATGGAGCAGTCCCACGGGAAACGCACCTGAACCGATTGCCGGGTCACATATTTTTATGTTTTCCAATTTTTCGTCCAATAGGGCGGCATGTGTGCGTAAGCATTGGGGCAGCCGGTATTGGTATGTATCGGTCTCTTTTCCTTTCGCCATTACCTTCTTATCGTTTTCCAATGCCCAATAACCTTCGCGGATCAATTGTTCGATATCTTCACGGGAACATTTTTCCCCTTCCGCATTAACCGTTGTGTCCAGGTAATGGATCAAACTCTCCCGGCACATATAGTGAACGATCTCACGGGGTGTATAAAAGGAGCCCGTGCTTTTACGTTCAGCAATATCCAGCATGTTTTCAAAAACCTTTCCCAACATCTCCGGGTCGACGGCCACTTCTTTTTCAAGGGGTTCGTCTTCTTTGATAGTAAA
>JAUPLE010000008.1 GCA_030837085.1 Acidobacteriota bacterium
CCGGTGGTTAAAACTGTGCTTTGGCATTGGTTGTATATATACAAATTGGGACCAAATTGGCGCGCACTCAAGCGTAACAAAAAAAGTCCTGGCAAAAGATATCAAGTTCTCTTCAGTGCCCTATGACCTCACCGGCACAGGAGTTGGCGCCGGAGAAACCAAAACGCCTACAATCACTTTCCTGGATAAAGAAAATCCCGGACGTGAAGTCAAAGGGACCATTGCGGATGGCGCCGCCGCGGTGGAAATTCGCATAAAAAATCTCCCCCCCCATATTAACCTCGACAAAATCAATATCATCCTAACAGATGTGAAAGACGGCCGCCTGGAAAATGATGCAAAAATCGTAAACAACGTATTTTCTCAAACCTATACGGCCCCCATGTGCTATGTCCGGGATGGAAAACCCGAAGATATATCCAAAGGAATGAGAGAAATATATCTTATGGTCAAAGTGAATGGACGAGAGATACCACACCCTGACTTTTTCTTAAGCAAATCCCCGGTGGTATTACTGCATGGGCTGTGGTCCGGCAATGCCGGCACATGGTACGATCCCAACCCGCGGCTTAGCCTGGTAAAACGACTTAAATCCGATCATGGCTACTCTTATGTCCTACCCAGTGAATACCAGAACTCCGTTTCTCTCGATCAATTGACTAATGTTGTCAGTGAAGCTGTCAATGACTCACTGGTTCTTGCCAGGGCGGACGACCTGGCGGCTAAAAAAGTAGATATCGTCGGCTACAGCCTAGGCGGCCTGGTAGCGGAACTACACGGCGGCGCAGCGAATATCAGGAGCATCACTACACTGGGAACCCCCCATTATGGAAGCCCCCTGGCCGACAGATTATGGTCGCTGGTGGATGAAGCCGACCAAAAGAAACATGAGAAATTTTTCGCCGACCTCCTGGCCCGGTCCGGGCATCCGGCCACCAATGGAGCCGTCAAAGACCTGAGAACCAGCGGCGGTAAACACTGCGATGCAAATAAGATCGATGTACCGCTTCATGTCATCGTCGGGGTTTCACCTTTAACAGACTCCGGCGCCATCGGGTTTGTCAGACTACTGGCGAATATAATCAGGTTTTGTAGGATATATTACCCCAAATTCTTACCCCTGCCTTCGGATTGGTTTACCGGGCCGGTATTACTGGCTGACGATATACTTAAATTAAACCAGGCCATTTTTAATAGCGAAAAAAATGATTGGGTCGTTTCGGAATCGAGCCAGAAAGGAGGCTGGACCGGCGCGGTTTACGATAATGTTTTATGGCATATGGCGGAAACTCACGATGAAGAAATCCTAAAGAAAATCATCGATTTTTTGCACAGCACCAATCTCAGCAAACCCGCAGACCAAAAGCCCCCCACGGAAAAAGAAATAACAAAAATATCTCCACCATTAGACCTTTCCCTGGAAATAGGACAATCCGCCGGCCAGGTAAAGATCACACAACCCACCGCCGGCCAGGTTTTCCACCCCGGGGATACCGTAGATGTCATCATTTCCGTTTCGAATGAAAACGCCGCCGTCATTATCGCTACTTCTACCGACGAATCCATGTTTATAGACAAAGCCCCTTATCGTTTTCAGTTTAAGGTTCCCAATGATATGAGCGGATCATTGACAATAATAGCCGGGGCCGGCGATAAAAATGGCTTTATCGGTTCCGCTGAAGTTGTTATCAATATCGCCACTTCTTCAAAGGTTCTCGAAGTTACATCGCCCAATGGCGGTGAAATATGGAATGTGGGAACCAAAAAATCAATCACCTGGAACTCTCCCGAGACAGTTAACAAGGTTAACATTGCATATTCAATTGACAGTGGGGCCGCGTGGGTTACTATTGATTCCACCGCGGCGGCAAATGGTTCCTATTCCTGGACAGTACCCGCTACCCCTTCCAGCCGGTGCCTGATGAAAATAAGCGCAAGCGACGGCAGCGCCGCCGATTCCAGCGATGCCGCGTTTACCATCAAAACAGCAGCGACAGGAGCACCTCCGTTCGGTTCCTTTGATTCACCCACGGAAGGCGCCAAAGTCAGCGGCAGTATTCCAGTAACCGGGTGGGCGCTCGACGACGCCGGCGTTTCCTACGTAAAAATTTACTGCAAAGATAAAGCAAAATCAATATTTCTCGGTGACGCCATATTTGTAGAAGGCGCTCGGCCGGATATCAAAAAAGCCTATCCCGGTTACCCTGCCAATTCCAAAGCAGGGTGGGGGTATATGCTGTTGACCCATTTTTTGCCTGAGGGAGGTAATGGTATTTATAAGTTGCAGGCCGTTGCCCAGGATGCTGAAGGAAACCAGGTCATCCTGGGAACAAAGACCATTAATTGCGACAATGCCCATGCCGTGAAACCCTTTGGCGCCATCGATACGCCTGCCCCGGGTGGGACTGCGTCCGGGAAAAAGTTTATCAACTGGGGCTGGGCGCTTACCTCGTCCCCCAATACTATCCCCCAAAAAGGCTCTACCATTAATGTATATATTGATGGTGTTATGATCGGTCACCCTATTTACAATATTTACAGGGAAGATATTGCCCGGTTGTTCCCAGGTTACACCAATAGTAAAGGCGCAGTCGGGAATCTTACTATCGATACCACCAGGTATAAAAATGGCGTCCATACGATATATTGGACAGTAGTCGATAATGCCGGCAATCAAGATGGCATCGGCAGCAGGTATTTTACAATACAAAATACAGCCAAAGATAAAGAAAATCAGTGACCGGATTTTCTCCCGGTTTGCGTTCACTCTTTTTATAGGCCCGCCATCGATTCTTTATACTATTCTATCGGGATTTTTTACTATTGAATTCAGTGGCAAATAAAGTAAATCCCTCCATAACTCCTATTAGAAACGGTGAAAAAGTACACTATCCAATTTTAAAAGTCCTGCAGTTAGGCAAAAAGGGTAAATCGACAGGCAGAAGGGGTGAACCGGCGACCAAAAAAGGTAGATCGAATAGAAAAAAAGATCAACATACAACGAAATAAGATCAACATCCATTAAAGTAAGATCAAAACACATCGAAATAAGATCAACACACAACAACGATGGGCAACTGTACGCTAAAAAAAGATAAATAAGTATAGAAAAAAGGTAAATCGATAAACAAAAAGGGTAACCGTTGGTCTTCACGGGCTGTATGTTTGTCCTATCGGTATCGATGATGACCCTATTGGTATGAACGATGACCTTATTCGCATGGATGTTGACCTTATTTAAATCATTGATGACCTTTTTTGCAGCGATGATGACCTTTTTTCCTGGTCGATTGACCCTTTCTGGCTGTACCATTATCTTTTTTGGCGTTGTGATTACCTTTTGCGCTGGTTTGTTAACCCTTTCCAACCGGTTCTCGTAACTCTCCGAACCGGTTAAAGTAAAGCGGCCCGGTAGAAATAAGGCCCCATCGATTGATTTGGCTTAAAAAGTATGTTATCATAACTCAACTCGTAAAATTACGACACGTAAAATTACG
>JAUPLE010000463.1 GCA_030837085.1 Acidobacteriota bacterium
ACTATTAAAAACGATCTCTACACTAACCTGCAGAACGGCGATATGGTTGAGATGTGGTCCCCCTCCCCTATTTATTATTTCCTGAAAGGTTACAAACGGGTGGAACATAAGGAATCCGACGGCTCTTACATCAAGGAAAGCATCCGGCTCTATAAAACCTATTTTCAGGATATCACACCCCTGCTGGAGGACATTATCAAACGGTTTAAGGAAACAACCGAGAGTTTGGTGAGTGGTGAGAGGTGAGTGGAAAAAAAAATCCGTGTTAATCAGTGTAATCTGTGGACGAACGTTTTTTATTCGTGTTAATTCGTGTCATTCGTGGGCTGTTTTTGTTCAGGCTTTTTTTCTTCTTCTTTCTTATTTTTATCCCGGACAATCACCACTACCTTCTCATTTTTTTTCATCAGCCACAAATCTTCCCTGGCTTTCTTTTCCAGTGTCATGGGGTTGTTTCTCAATTGCTCGATTTCCGTCGTAAGCCTTTCCTTTTCCGTTTCCAGTTGTTTGACTGTTTCCCTTAATTCCGCAATTTGCTTGCGGACTTTAATAAGTTCCAGGATACCGCTGTCCCCGAACAAGAAAGCCAGCGCTAAGATCAAAGCAATCAGCGCGATGAGCAGTAAGAAGCCCCTGGATTTAAAAAAATGAATCTTATCTTTTAAATTATTTTGTTTACTCAATTAACGCACGCCCCGCTTTAATTAAATGTTTTGTATTTTTTGCGCAAGTCGATTCCGCGTAGATACGGATGAGATCGCTGGTGCCCGAGTGACGGATCAACAGCCAGGCATCCGTGAAAATAAACTTAATGCCATCGATATGCTCAATTTTCTTTAAATGAAAGCCCTGGAAATCAAAATTTTTCCGGGTTACCAGTTCATTGAATTTTGTTATTCTCCGTTCATTTTTCTTGACCGAGGATTCAATATTGAACATCCTGGGGAAGCGGGTATAAAAATTATCCAGGATGTGGTCCATATCCAGTTTATAGTACGCGAGCATTTCCGTTACCAGCAGGTTGAATAGAATCCCGTCTTTAATGGTAATTTTGCAGTTCAGGGAAGCGCCGTTGGAGCTTTCCACGGCAATAAAAGCATCTTTGGTGGCCAGCATATTGGCCAGATACTTAAAGCCTACCGGGGTCGTATAGACTTCCCTTAAATAATATTCCGCGACGCGGCGAATATTATTGGTAGTAGAGACAGATTTGACGATCCCCCCTACCATTTTCCTCACCCTGATCAGGTATTCGATCAGGGGGGGCATAATGACATTGGAACTAAGGAATCTCCCTTTGGAATCAATAATCCCGAAGCGGTCGCCATCGATATCCGTGGCCAGACCAATATGGGCGCCCTGTTCCACTACCAGGCGGGAAAGGTCCTTGAGACTGGTTTCGGTGCAGTCCGAGATAATCGTTTCCGTGGAGGAATAGGGGAAATTATGAATATTCACAATATCGATGCCGTTTTCCATCAACACATGGTCCAGGTATTCGCGTGAAGTGCCGTACAGGTTGTCCACGATGATCTGCATTCCCGAATCCCGGATCAAATCAAAATCAATAATTTGCCCCAGGTATTTCATATACCCTTCTTTGACCTCGATGTCGCTGATTCGGTCGTTGGCAGCGTACTGGGGATTAAAATGAAAATCATCCTGGATCTTTTCAATTTCAGCTTCGATCTGTTGGGTCATGGAGGGTAAGGCGGAAACGCCCCGGTGGGTGAACACTTTAATTCCGTTGTAGATAGGTTTATTAAAACTAGCGGTAATCATGACGCCGCCGTCCAATTTTTCGTGCAGGATGGCCAGGGCCATGGGGGCTAGAGGGACGTCCCGGTTGGGGATATAGGCGTGAATCCCATTCATGGAAAGAATTTTAGCAACTTCTTCGGCGAACCGCCGGGAGAGGAACCGCGTATCATAATTAACAATAATTTTAATGTCCCGCGATTTCTTTTTTTTCAGGAAATGAGCATATGCCTGGGCGAAAATGCGGACATTTTTAAATGAGAAATCATGCCCCATCCTGGCGCGCCAACCGTCTGTTCCGAATTTGATGATAGACATAAACAGTAAATACCATAAATAACAAGTTTTAGCAAGATTTTTTGTCGTCACTTCTCGAATATTGAATTTTGATTATTTTATGATAAAATAGAAGCGTCTTAAGGAGATTAATATGACCTTTAAAAATATCGGAGTTATCGGGGCCGGCGTCATGGGCGTCGGCGTTACAGTGGACCTGGTGTTTCATGGAATTCAATCCGTGTTGGTGGATATATCCAACGAGTGCCTGGAAAAAGCCAGGGCCGAGATTGTCAAGGATATCCGTTTTGCGCCGCTGTTGTATAAAGGCGCGCCCAAAATGCCAATCGAGGATGCCTTGAAGATGATTACTTTTACTACCAACCTCGAAGATGTCCGCGATTGCGAGTATATCGTTGAAAACGTCACCGAGGACTGGGAAATCAAGAAAAAGGTTTATCTTGAGTTGGACCGCATATGTAACCCGGACACCTGTTTTGGGGTGGATACTTCTTGTATTTCCATCACAAAGGTGGGTAGTATTACCAGGCGCCCGGACAAAGTCGTGGGCGTGCATTTTATGAATCCCAGTTATTTAAAACCCGTGAT